>DATEJC010000042.1:0-15183 GCA_035278345.1 Bradyrhizobium sp.
TCGATCCAGGCATTGAGCCGCTCGCGGATTTCCGGCGACAGCGTGCCGACATCGGCCATCACGATCATCGGCAGCTTCTGGTCGAGGAATTGCGCGATCGCCTGCTGCGGCGCGCCGCGGTCGCCAAGCCGCACATCGGCAAAGGGCGAGAGTGCGCGGCCAAGATAAAAGTTCGCGGCGAGCAGCGGCTGCGCCGTGTCGCTGGTGGCACCCGAGACGACGCCGACGGCGCGCCGCCGCCAGCGCTTGTCGAGCAATTGCACTGCGCCCGCCGAACGCTCGCCCGCGATTTCTAGCCGCGCGATGTCGTTGCGCAGCTCGACCGGCAGGTCGAAGGAAGCTTCGGTCTCGCGATCGCGATTGGCGAACACGAAGCGCGATTCGCCGATCGGCGAGCCCTTGGCGTCGACGGCGCGCACTGTGCCGACCGCAGCGCCGCCTGCAGGGCGCAGTACCTTGACGGTCATCTTCGCCGCCGCGTTTTCGGCGGCGGCGAGCGCCAGCGGTGCGGGCGCGCCTTCAAAGATCGTCAGGGAACGTTCGCCGACGGTTTTGGAGAGGCCTTCCAGAAATTCGCTGCCGCGGCCGGTGTCGGTGCCGTCGGTGAGCCAGGCGATCTCGGCATCGCCCGTCGATTTCAGGAAACGCTCGATCGCGGGCAGCGTCTCGACGCGCTCCACCGACCATGGTTTTGGCGAGAGCTGCCGCAGCGCGACGCGCGCGGTGCCGGCCGGCATCAGCGTGATGTCACGCTGCGGCTCGGAAAGTGCGACGAGCGCCACGCCGCGGCGGTCATTGTCGGCCTTGGCGATCAACTCGTCGGCGGCCTTGATGCGGGTTTCCCAGCTCGCAGCCGAGCTCCAGCCGTCGTCGAGCAGGATCACGACGGGCGAATTGCTGGCGCCAAGCCCGGTGGACGGATTCCAGATCGGGCCGGCGGCGGCGATGATCAGCAGCGCTGCGGCCGCGAGCCGGATCGCCGTCAGCCACCACGGCGTGCGGGAGGGCGTCTCTTCCTTTGGCGCGATGTCGAACAACAGCTTCGTCGGCGGGAATTCGATGCGGCGCGGGCGCGGCGGCATCACGCGCAGCAGCCACCACAGCACCGGCAGGCTGAGCAGCCCCAGCAGCAAAAACGGTTCGGCGAAGGTGAGGGGAAGGCCCATCATGCGCTTCGCCCCACTTTCACGGTCGACCGCGTGCCGCCCTTGCTCACCATCATGCCGCCGTGCAGGAACAAGAGCAGCTCCGCCGCCGAACGGCTGGTGGTGTGGGTCGAGAACAGCCAGTCGAGCCGGCTGGTCTCGGCGCGGATTTCGTCGCGATGCAGTGCGACGCGCGCGACATAGTCGTTCATCCAGCTTTCGGCGCGCCCGGCGGTGATCATTTCGCCGCCCTCCGGCTCGACGAATTCGATGCGGCCGGAATAGGGAAAGGTTTCTTCCGCGGGGTCGACGACCTGGATCAGCGTGCCATGCGCGCCTGACGACGACAGGCCCGCCAGCATGGCCCTGATGTCAGAGATCGGCGACCAGAAATCCGACAGCACCACGATCTCGGCCAGCGCCGACGGCACGAAGGAGGGCGGCAGGCTCAAGCGCGTCGCATCGTCATGCAGCATCGCCTGCGCCATCTTGTCGATCACATTGCGGCTCGCGGTCGGGTTCATCAGCCCGGGAATGCCGACGCGTTCGCCGCCGGCAACGAGCAACTCGGCCAGCGCAAAGGCGACGATCAGGGCGCGCTCCAGCTTGCTGTCGCGCGCATCGCGCGAGGCGAAAGCCATCGAGGGTGAGCGGTCCGGCCAGATCCACACGGTGTGGGAGGCTTCCCATTCCTGCTCACGCACGTAGAGATGATCGTCACGCGCCGAGCGCCGCCAGTCGACGCGCGCGGCCGGCTCGCCGGAGACGAAGCGGCGGTACTGCCAGAAATTCTCGCCCGCACCGGCGCGACGGCGGCCGTGCAGGCCGTGGATCACGTTGGCGGCGATGCGGCGGGCTTCAAGGACGAGGCGCGGCAGCGAAGCGGCGAGCGTTCGGCTTTCGCCATCGGCACGTCGGATTGCTGTGATCTCCAAAGCCTCGTTCTTGTTGGGTGCGGCCATCAACCGATCCGCGTCTTCAATTGCCTGATCACGTCAGGGATGGTGCGTCCCTCGGCGCGCGCCGTAAACGTCAGCGCCATGCGGTGCTTGAGCACGGGCTCGGCAAGGTCGAGCACGTCGTCGACGGAAGGCGCAAGGCGGCCGTCGAGCAGCGCACGCGCGCGCACCGCCAGCATCAGCGACTGGCTGGCGCGGGGGCCGGGGCCCCAGGCGATCAGCTTCTCGCCCTCGTCGCTCGGACGCGCGGCGCGCACCAGCGAGAGAATGGCTTCGACCACGGAGTCGCCGACCGGAAGACGGCGCACCAGCCGCTGCGCCGACAGTAGCGCGTCGGCGTTCATCGCGGCCTTCGCCAGCGTCTCTTCGGCGCCGGTGGTCTCGAACAGGATGCGCCGCTCGGCGTCACGATCGGGATAGTCGACGTCGATCTCCATCAGGAAGCGGTCGAGCTGTGCTTCGGGCAGGGGATAGGTGCCTTCCTGCTCCAGCGGGTTTTGCGTGGCCAGCACGTGGAATGGTTTTGGCAGGTCATGCCGTGCGCCTGCAACGGTGATGTGCTGTTCCTGCATGGCTTGCAGCAGCGCCGACTGGGTGCGCGGGCTGGCGCGGTTGATCTCGTCGGCCATCAGCAATTGCGCGAAGACGGGACCTGCGATGAAGCGGAAGGAGCGCTTTCCGCCGCTGCTCTCGTCCAGCACCTCGGCGCCGAGGATGTCCGACGGCATCAGGTCGGGGGTGAACTGGATGCGCTTGGCGTCGAGGCCAAGCGTGATGCCGAGCGTCTCGACCAGCTTGGTCTTGGCAAGGCCGGGGACGCCGATCAACAGCGCATGGCCGCCGGAAAGGATCGTCACCAGCGTGTTCTCGATGACGCGGTCCTGGCCGAAAATGACGGTGGAAATGGCCTCTTTCGCCGCACGGATTTGCGCGGAAACCTGCTCGGCGGAGCGGACGATGCCGTCCTCGAGCTTCTCGACGCTTTCAGAACCTGCCATTCCCGTCAGCTCCTTTGAGGCATACTTGTCGAATGGAGTGCCATCCGTTCCGTCGTCATGTCATGGACCTCATGCTAAACCTATGCGAAGGCCATGTATTTGTTGAATTAAACTATCCCCACATTATCGGATTGGGGGTATGAACCGGATCACGTTGTGGCGAGAATTTTGCGCCTCGCCTCAGCTAATTCGGACGTGCACCAATCGTGCCAAATGGTGTTACGAAACCTTTGGGGTAAACCATGGCGAACCGAGGGCAAACGAACCAAGGGAAAACATCTGCCAACCTCGAAGGGCTGACCGTCGCCGCGCGCGAAGCAACCAACGCTACGCCTGCCGGGCGGGGCCTGCCGCCGGTGCATCTGTGGAACCCGCCCTTCTGCGGCGACCTCGACATGCGAATCGCAAGCGATGGTACGTGGTTCTACATGGGGACGCCAATCGGCCGCCCCGCGCTGGTGCGGCTGTTCTCGACCATCCTTAAGCGCGAGAACGGCAAGCACTTTTTGGTGACGCCGGTCGAGAAGGTCGGCATCCGGGTCGATGACGCCCCCTTCATGGCCGTGGAAATGCGGATCGAGAACGATCCGCGCGGCAAGCTCCTGCGCTTCCGCACCAATGTCGACGACTGGGTGGCCTGCGAGGCCGGCCATGGCCTGCGCTTCGAGCGGGCTGAAGACGGCGGACTCACGCCCTATCTGCATGTGCGCGCCGATCTCTGGGCCAAGGTGACCCGCGCGCTCTACTACGATCTGGTTGACATGGGCGAAGAGCGGATGATCGATGGTGAGGATATGTTCGGAATCGAATCCGGCGGCGAGTTCTTTGCGATGGCGGATGCGGAGCAGGTGAGGAACGCGCGTTGAACGAACAGGTCTTGAACGCGAGGCCCGCGACCATCAGCGCGGAGGAATTCTTCACCCGCTCGCGCGCGCGGCTGGGCTTCGACGTGCCGCCGGGGCTGGTCGATCCCAACATCATTCCGCGCACCGGCGATTCCGGCAACGACCGCATGCTGGAAATCGTGGCGCAGGAGCAGCCGGTGCGCCCCGCTGCGGTGCTGATCCCGGTGGTCGATCATCCCGAGCCGACGGTACTCCTGACGCAGCGCTCGCCACACCTGAGCAGCCATGCCGGGCAGATTTCCTTTCCCGGCGGCAAGATCGACGCGAACGATGCTTCGCCGATGGCTGCGGCGCTGCGCGAGGCGGATGAAGAAGTCGGGCTAAAGCGCGAATTCATCGAGCCGATCGGCTATCTCGACCTCTACGGCACCGCCTTCGGCTTCCGCATCCTGCCGACGGTCGCCAGGGTGAAGCCGGGCTTCAAGCTTCACATCAACCAGTCCGAGGTGGTCGACGCCTTCGAGGTGCCCCTCGCCTTCCTGATGAATCCGGAAAATCACCAGATCCACACCAAGGAATTCCGCGGCATGGACCGGTCCTACTACGCGATGCCGTTTGCCGAGCGCTACATCTGGGGCGCCACCGCCGGAATCCTGCGCGTCCTCTACGAACGGATCTATCTGGCATGATCCGTCCGGTCCTGACCGAAATTGGAATCTTCCTGATCCCCTTTGCGGTCTATGCGTTGTTCCTGATTGCAACGCGCACCGGCATCTTCGATCAAGCCTCGTGGCCGATGCCGCTGGTGGCAAAACTCGTGCTGGGCTCGCTGCTGCTGGTCATCGTCAGCTTCGTCTTCCTCGCCGAATTCTCTGGCGCGCCGCCGGAATCGACCTACACGCCCGCCCATATGGATAATGGCCACCTTGTGCCCGGCGTCGAGAGACCGGGAGTTTCGAAATGACCGAGGCGCGGGTCCTGGCCGATGCGCCTTGGCTCAAGTCCGGGCCCGCGGGCCGCGTGCTGGCGCTGCTCAACGGTGGAGGCGAGGAGGCGCGTGTGGTCGGCGGCGCCGTGCGCAACGCGCTGCTCGGTCTTCCAGTCGCCGATATCGATATCGCCACCACGGCGCTGCCCGAAGAAGTGATCCGTCGCGCGGAGGCGGCCGGCATCAAGAGCGTACCGACCGGCATCGATCACGGCACGGTGACGCTGGTACTCGACAAGCATCCCTTCGAGGTCACCACGCTGCGCGAGGACACTGAAACCTTCGGCCGCAAGGCCAAGGTCGCCTTCGGCCGCGACTGGGTTCGCGATGCCGAGCGGCGCGATTTCACCATCAACGGCCTTTCCGTCGATGCCGCGGGCGTCGTGCACGATTATGTCGGCGGTCTTGCCGATATCGCCGGGCGCCGCGTGCGCTTCATCGGCAATCCGTCCGAGCGTATCGCGGAAGATTACCTGCGCATCCTGCGCTTCTTCCGCATCCACGCCGCCTACGGTGCGGGCGACCCGGATCGCGCAAGCTATCTCGCCTGCATCGGCGGCCGGGCGGGCATGGCAAGCCTGTCGGCCGAACGGGTGCGCATGGAGATGCTCAAGCTGATGGTCGCACCCGGTGCCGCCGGCGCCATTGTCGCGATGGCCGATTGCGGCCTGGTGCAGCAGATCATCGGCGGCGTTGCCTATACCTGTACCCTTGCCGCCATGATCGAGGTCGAGCGAATGCTTGGACTGCCCGCGGATGCGATGCGCCGCCTCGCGGCGCTTGCGGTGGCGGTTACAGAAGATGCACGGCGGGTCGCCGCGCGGCTGCGGCTGTCGAATGCTGAAGCCAAGGCGCTCGATTCCATGGGCCACCGCTGGTGGCGCCTTGCCGGGATGGATGAGGCGACCGCCAAGCGCAGGCTCTATCGTCTCGGCGCGGACGCCTATCGCGACCGTCTGATGCTGGCCTGGGCGCGGGCAGGGGGCGGCGATGCCGGCAACTGGCGGCAAATGGCTGGCTTGCCCGAGCGCTGGAGCGCGCCGAAGTTTCCGCTGAAGGCCGCCGACTTCACCGCGCGCGGCATCGCCGAGGGCCCCGCGCTCGGCCATGTCCTGACCATCGCCGAAGACGCCTGGCTTGCCGCCGGTTTTCCGCTCGAAGCGAGCGCGGTCGCCGGCATCGCCGACCAGACCGTCGCGCGCTTCGCCCGCGATCACCGGCTGTGAACATCCTGTCCGGTTTCGCCGACGTCTCGCTCGCACAGCTCGTGGTGGTCGGCGTTGTTGCGCTGTTCGCTTCCGTCGTCGGCGGGCTTGCCGGCTACGGCACCGGCGCGCTGATGCCGCTGGTGCTGGTGCCGCTGATCGGCGCCGAGCCTGTGGTGCCGATCATCGCGATCTCATCGATCTTCACCAATTTCTCCCGCTTCATCGCCTTCGTCCGCTACGCCGATCGCCGTCGCGCGCTGATCGTGATCGCGGCGGCGTGCGTGACGACGGCGCTGGGCGCATACGGCTACACGCGGCTGACCGGCGCGGGCGCCGCGCTTGTGATCGGCACCATGCTGATCCTGAGCGTGCCGCTGCGGCGGTTTGCGAAGCGGCGCGACATCAGGATCGGCGATGGCGGCCTTGCGCTCGGCTCCGTCGGCTACGGCGCCGTGGTCGGCGGCACCTCGGGCTCGGGCGTGATCCTGCTGTCGCTGTTGATGGCCGCGGGCCTCGAAGGCGCCGCCGTGATCGCAACCGACGCGGTGATCTCGCTCGCCACCAGCGTCATCAAGATTTCTGTGTTTGGGCTGGCCGGCGCCGTCACCGCGCAGGTGCTCGCCTTTGCCGTGCTGATCGGCGCCATCGCGATGCCCGGCGCGTTCCTCGCCAAAGCCTTTGTCGAGCGGATGCCCGTGCACATCCACACGGCGATCCTCGATGCCGTGGTGATCGCGGGCGGGATCATGATGATCTCGGCGGCGGCGCGCAGCCTGCTCTAGGATACTCAAAGGGGAGGCTGCAAAGCCGGCCAAACACCGTCCCCATCGTGAAACCTAACTTGCGGGCCCATGCACCGCTGCACCTCGCCCGGCACGCCATAGTCGCGCATGAGAGTGCGGCTGTCGCGCAGGCCACACGCCTCTCGCTGCACCACGAACATCCACAGCGCGTGGCCGGCCTCCGTCACCAGGGTACGCCGGGCCTGCTGCGCCAATGCCGTAGCGCTCGAGCGCGGA
This sequence comes from Bradyrhizobium sp., assembly GCA_035278345.1. Lineage (GTDB taxonomy): Bacteria > Pseudomonadota > Alphaproteobacteria > Rhizobiales > Xanthobacteraceae > Bradyrhizobium. The sequence continues at coordinate 7,163 of DATEJC010000042.1, forward strand.
TTTACGCTATCGAACTCCCGCAGTTTGGCGAGGGCCTCTTCCAGTGCTCGTCCCATCCTCCCGAGCGCAGAGGCTCTCTCTTCGGCGAACTCATAGTTGAGAACGTCGACGGGAGCGCGATCAAGGCGAAAATCGCGGGACATCAGTTGTGTATAGCGCCACAGGGGTCGCATGCGCAACGATGCGCGATGCTCCAAGGCCGACGTGGAACAAGGCCCACTCAGCTACTCCGTCGTGATCTGCGCATCCTTGACGACTTTGGCCCAGCGCACGCGGTCCTTGGCGATCAGCTGCCCCAGGCGTTCCGGCGGGCCGCCTTTCGCGACCAGGCCTTGCTTGTCGAGAAGCGCCCGAACGCTCGGCTGCGCCAGTATCTCGTTGAGCACCGCATTGTAGCGGTCGACGATGTCCTTTGGCGTGCCGGCCGGCGCAAGCACGCCGTACCACAGATCGACGTCGAAATCCGTGACGCCAAGCTCCGCCAGCGTCGGCACTTGCGGCGCCTGATGCGCGCGGGTCTGGCTGCCGACGGCGAGGACACGGATTTGTCCGCCTTCCGCGAGCGGAAGCGCGGTATGGACCGGCAGGAACATGGCGGACACGTGCCCGCCCGCGAGGTCCTTTACGGCGCCGGCGGAGCCCGCATAGGGAATGTGCGTGAAGTTGACCTGCGCCGTCAGTTTCAACAGCTCCATCGCAAGATGCTGCGGTGTGCCCCGGCCGGGCGAAGCATAGTTGATCTCGCCCGGCTTGCTCCGGGCCAGCGCGATCAGCTCCGGGAATGTGCTGACGTTGAGCGAGGGATGAACAACCAGCGCCAGAACGCCGGTTGCGATCTCGGCGATCGGCACGAAATCCTTCTCGGGATCGTAGGGGAGCGAGGGATAAAGGCTCGCATTCATCACGAACGTATTGACGGTCACCAAGAGGTTAAGCCCGTCGGGCGCCGCGCGCGCCACCGCCTGCGTGCCGATGTTGCCGCTGGCGCCGGGCTTGGTCTCGACGATGACGGGTTGATTCCAGCGCTGCCGCAGCTCCTCGCTGAGAATGCGCGCCAGCAGATCAGGCCCGGTGCCCGGCGTGAAGGGAACGTTGAGCCGGATCGTTGGGTGCGACTGCCCTTGCGCCAGACCGGGCATCGTGGAGGCAAGCGCCGTGGCGAGCATCCCAAGCACGGTGCGGCGCGAATGCACGCGGTTTGCGGACTTGATCGCCACGACTACCCCTCCCATTCATGCCGGCAGGTCTTGAGCCTGCTCTGAAAGTCTTTCAATCTGCGCTGATAATGTACTATGCGCGGATCACGCGCGCCAGCCACGCGCCGTCAGCGCCAATCACAAGAAGCCAAGATGAACCCGCCCGCCACATCCGCCACGCAAGTCGTCATCGTCGGAGGCGGGCCGGTCGGTCTGGGCCTTGCCATCGATCTCGGGCAGCGCGGCGTCAGCTGTGTCCTGGTCGAGCGCTACACCCATCCGCAACCGATCCCGAAGGGTCAGAACCTGACCCAGCGAACGCTGGAGCACTTCCATTTCTGGGGTGCGGAGCCCGCACTGCGAGCGGCGCGGACGATCCCGCGCGACCACGGCATCGGCGGCATGACATCCTACGGCACGCTGCTGAGCGGCTACCGCTACGACTGGATGCAGCGCGAGCTGGTGCGGCCCTATTACTTCACCGACAACGAACGGCTGCCGCAATACGCCACCGAGGCGGTGCTGCGCCATCGCCTGAGCCAGTTGCCGAATGTCGAGACGGTTTACGGCTGGAGCGCGTCCGGCCTCACGCAGGACGCAGGCGGCGTGCAGGTGACGATCTCCGAGCGCAGCAGCGATATCAGGCGCACGCTGCGCGCCGACTATGTCGTCGGTTGTGACGGCAGCCGCTCTTTTGTGCGCGATGCCGCCGGCATGACGCAGACCCTGACCGATCACGACCGGCTGATGGTGCTCCTGGTGTTCCGCTCGACCGGACTGCACATGCTGCTCGAACGCTTTCCGGGAAAATCGTTCTACTGCGTGCTGCATCCGGAACTGAAGGGCTACTGGAAGTTCTTCGGCCGGGTCGATCTCGGCACCAGCTGGTTCTTCCACGCGCCGGTGCCACCAGGCACCACAAAGGACAATTTCGACTTCCGCCGCCTGCTCTATTCGGCGGTCGGCGAGGAATTCGACGTCGAATTCGAGCACATCGGCTTTTGGGATCTGCGCGTCGCGATATCGGATCAATATCGCAAGGGCCGCGTCTTCATCGCCGGCGACGCAGCACATAGCCATCCGCCCTATGGCGGCTATGGCATCAACATCGGCCTCGAAGACGCCGCCAATCTCGGCTGGAAACTTGCGGCCGCGCTGCAGGGATGGGCCGGCGCGCATCTTCTGGATTCCTACGGCGAGGAGCGGCGGCCGGTATTCGCATCGACCGCGCGCGATTTCATCGAGAAGGCGATCGCGGGCGACCGGGAGTTTCTGGCCAAATTCGATCCGGCGATCGACAGGGATGCATTCGAAGCCGAATGGCAGGCGCGATCGTCGGGAGCGCGTTCCGAAGTCAATTCATTCGAGCCGAACTACGAGGGCTCGTCGATTGTCGCGGGCAAGCCGGGCGCCACCTGCAGCGCGATCGGGTCGCATCAATACGTCGCGCGGGCCGGACATCATCTGGCGCCGCGCCAATTATCGTCCGGCCGTAGTGTCTTCGAGGACCTCGGCACCGGCTTTACGCTGCTCGATTTCGGCGCGCCGGATGCCGCCGGCGAAATCGCGCGCGCCGCCGAGGCGCGGGGAGTGCCGCTCAAGCTGATCATGGAGGACAGCGCGGAACTCAGGGAATTCTACAGGGCGGCGCTGATCCTGGTGCGGCCCGATCAGTTTGTCGCCTGGGTGTCGGACGGCGACTTAGCTGATTTCGCCCTCATTGTCGGTCGCGCGATCGGCGAGCATCCGTGAGGGTGTGCACGACGGTGATTCCGCCCCGTCGAGGGCATTTGATAAGAGGCGTCCGCTTTTCTTCCGGCATTGCATCTGGAATTTGCTAGTGTCGAGATCGGCGCCAGGTTTTATCATCTGGCAATGCATCTCTGGGAACAAATGATAGTTGGGGTTGCGAGGTTACTCCGCCCGGGCCCCACCGCGAAGGATGCCAGTGAATGAGAGATATCGTTGGTTATCCCGACTCGGGTCTCGACCTGACCGATGGTTTCAAACCACATACCTCGCACTGGGGCGTGTTCTCGGCGCGTCACAGCGAGGCGGGACTCGAAGTGCGGCCCTATGCCGGCGATCCCGATCCGAACGGCATCATTGACAACTTCCCCGGCGCGTTGCGCCACCAGGCGCGCATCGCCCAGCCGGCGATCCGTCGTGGCTGGCTCGAGCGTGGCCCCGGTCCCGACGATCGCCGCGGCCGCGACGAATACGTCTCCGTGAGCTGGGAAAAGGCGCTCGACCTCTTGGGGGACGAGCTAGCGCGCATCCGTGACACGCGCGGTCCCGGTGCGATCTTTGGCGGCTCCTATGGCTGGTCAAGCGCGGGCCGCTTTCATCACGCCCAGAGCCAGGTTCACCGCTTTCTCAACATCGCGATGGGTGGCTATGTGCGTTCGGTCAACACCTATTCTTCGGGCGCGTCCTCGGTGCTGCTGCCGCAGATCCTGGCGGGCTACGAAGATATCACCAAGCGCAACGTCACCTGGGCGCAGATCGCGGCCGAGAGCGAGATCGTCCTGGCGTTCGGCGGCATGGCGCTGAAAAATTCCATGGTGGCCGGCGGTTCGATCAGCAAGCACGTCGAGCGCGGAGCCATGGAAGCGGCACGCCGGCGTGGTTGCGAGTTCATCCTGGTCAGCCCCTTGCGGGACGATCTGCCTGCGGAAGCCGGCGCCGAATGGATGACGTGCGTGCCCGGCACCGACACGGCCCTGATGCTCGGCATTGTCCACACGCTGGTCACCGCGGGCTTGCACGATCAAGCCTTCCTCGATCGCTACACGGAGGGCTGGCCGGTCTTCCTGCGCTATCTGACCGGCGAGAGCGATGGACAAGCCAAGAGCGCCGAGTGGGCCGCCACGATCTGCGGCGTCGATGCGTCCACGATCCGAAAGCTCGCGGGACGCCTCGCCGGGCGAAGAGCGCTCATCACCGTCTCGCATTCCCTGCAGCGCTCGGAGCATGGCGAGCAGCCGGTCTGGATGGGCATGGTGCTTGCGGCAGTGCTGGGACAGATCGGCCTGGCCGGAGGCGGCTACGCCTATTCGCTCGGCGCGATCGGTTATTACGGCCGCCGCGTCAACGACGTCCCGGGGCCGACGCTGGCGCAAGGCCGCAATGCTGTTGCCGATTTCATTCCGGTGGCCCGCATCGCCGACATGCTGCTCAATCCCGGCACCACCTACCGCTACAATGGCGAGACGCGCACCTATCCGGATATCCGGCTCGTCTATTGGGCAGGCGGCAATCCGTTCCATCATCACCAGGATCTCCATCGCCTGCGCAAGGCCTTTGCCCGGCTCGATACGCTCGTCGTGCATGAGCTCGCCTGGACCGCCACGGCCCGGCACGCTGACATCGTGCTGCCGGCGACAATGACATTGGAGCGTGAGGACATCGGTTACTCCACCAATGATCCGCTGATGGTCGCCATGCACCGGATCGCCGAGCCGTTCGGCCTTGCGCGCGACGACTATGACATTTTTGCCGATCTGGCCGAACGGCTGGGGGCTCGCGAACCCTTCACCGAAGGCCGCACCTCGAGGCAATGGCTGGAACATCTCTATGAGCCGACCCGCGCCTCGCTCAAAGCACGCGGACTTGAAGCTCCGACCTTCGAGGAATTCTGGGAGCGTGGCAGCCTGATCGTGCCACAACAGCCGGATGACGGGGGCAGGCTGCGCCGTTTCCGCGAGGATCCGGTCACTCACGCCCTGCCGACACCGAGCGGACGCATCGAGATTTTCTCGGCGAAGATCGCAGGCCACGGCGATGCGGACTGCCCCGGCCATCCGGTCTGGCTCGAGAAGACAGATATGCCGAAGCCGGGCTCGCCGTGCTTTCTTGTCGCCAATCAGCCGACGACGCGCCTGCACAGCCAGCTTGATTTCGGCGGGCATTCGACCTCGGCCAAGCATCGGGGGCGCGAGGTCGCGCGTATGAACCCGCGTGACGCTAACGCTCGCGGCATTGCGGATGGTGACATCATCCGCCTGTTCAACGAGCGCGGGGCCTGTCTTGCCGCGGTGCACGTCACGGAGGCAATCGCGCCCGGGATTGTCCAACTACCGACCGGCGCCTGGTACGATCCCATGGATCCCGAGGAAGAGAGACCGCTCTGTGTTCACGGCAATCCAAATGTGCTCACGCGCGACATTGGCACCTCATCCCTCGCGCAAGGATGCACCGGCCAGCTCACGACTGTCGAGGTGGAGCGCTTCAACGGCAATTTGCCGCCGATCCGCGCCTTCGATCCGATGTAGCACCGGCGAAGGCGCGTGTTCCTGAGATGAAATTTGCTGCCCGCCGGCAGGCTGGCTTGTCGAAACGGACATCACATCGCGTTGAACGAAACTGTCCTTCATCCGCACGAAAAACTCCTGAAACAATCGCGTCCCATCCTTCAGGCAGGTAACGCCCTTAAAAGGAGGGTGGAATGCGTGCTCTGATTTTCGGCGCCATCCTGATCGCAGCCGGTTCCGTCATGTTCCACAGCTTCATCTCGGCTTCCCTTGTTGCGGCAAGAGACGCCAAGGCTGCGACTTTCTCCGAACGGTTTGCCCCTGTGCTCAAGCCGACGTCGGGTTGATAACTGCTTGCGCCCGATGCTTGGTGGCTCTGCTCACCGCCATCGGTGCGAGCGCGGCTCCGTATGTTCAGTTTCGAGCTAAGCACGACGTTTGACACCCGGAGGTGGGGCCGCCCGCGCCACGATGCGGGCCGCACCAAATGCTAGCTGTTGGTCACATAGAGCTAGCTCGACCCCACAGTCGGGCACCGCCGCCATTAGGCGCGGTCAGGCCCGCTTCTTCTTGCGAGACTCTTCCTCGTCGTCCTCTTCTTCCTCTTCCTCCTCGTCGTCTTCCTCTTCGTCGTCATCCTCGTCTTCGTCGTCTTCCTCTTCCTCGTCGCCATCGGCGAGTTCGAGCACGGCGAGCGGCAGCGTTTCGCGGAACAAATTGCCCTCCACGCCCATCCACAGGCACACGATGGAATCCTCGTTCACTTCCGCAACCGTCAGCAGGTGGCCGCCGGATTTCAGCGTGACGACGTCGCCCGGTTTCAGTTCCATGAAAGCCTCCGAAATTTCAATGAGAGATTCGGAAGGATAGTGCTCGGCCATGACGCAAATGCGTCACTTCGGCAGCAATTCCGCGAGCGAGCGGATGATGCGGTCGGGCTTTACCGTCGAGCCCAGCGGCAGCCCGTCGCCATGGACATCCATCCAGATCGCATAGATGCCGAGCCGCTGCGGCACCTCGACTTCCCATTCGAGATTGTCGCCGATCATCCAGGTATCTTCAGCGGTGACGCCGAGCGCATCCATCGCGTGCAGATAGGCGCGCTCCTCCGGCTTGCCAAAACCGTGCTCGCCCTCGATCTGGATGTGGTGGAAGCGATGCGCGAGCTCGAAGCGCTCGACTTTCGCGCGCTGGGTATCGGCCGCGCCATTGGTGACCAGCGCGAGCTTGATGCCGAGCGCGCGCAGCGCGTCGATCGCGTCATGCGCGCCGGGGAAGACGAACATCTCTTCCTCGCGATACTCGGTAAAGCGGTCGGCGATGCGGATGGCGAGATCGGCCGGCAGTTGTGCATGACCGGCCGCGGCAAGCGCATCAAATCCGCCTTGCACCGTCACACGCCGCGCTTCGCCGAGCTTGAGCCGCCACGCGGGCTCTGCCGTCGACCAGAAATTTCGCGCGAAAGCGAGCACGGCGGTTGCGACCGCTGGCGGCGGCAGCGGCGCGAGTTCATCGGCGAATTCCGCGGCAATATGGTTCCACGCGATTTCCGGCCGGCCATAGGCCGACAGGATAGTGTCGTCCATGTCGATCAGCATTGCGCGGGGAAGCTTCGTCACGGCCATTTCACCTCCGGCGGCAGGGAGGAGAGGATGGAATCGACATTGCCGCCGGTCTTCAGGCCAAAGATCGTGCCGCGATCGTAGAGCAGGTTGAACTCGACATAGCGGCCGCGGCGGATCAATTGCTCCTCGCGGTCGTCGGGCGTCCATGGCGTGTTGAAATTGCGCCGCACCAGGTCGGGATAGATTTTCAGGAAGGCGCGGCCGACGTCCTGGGTGAAGGCGAGATCGGCTTCCCAGTCGCCACTGTCGTGCCAGTCAAAGAAGATGCCGCCGATGCCGCGCGCTTCCTTGCGGTGCGGCAGGTAGAAATACTCGTCGCACCACTTCTTGTACTTGTCGTAGTCGGCAACGCCGTTCGGCCCGGTGCAGGCCTCCTTCATCGCGGCATGGAAGGCGAGCGTGTCGGCGTCTTCCTGGGTGCGGCGGCGGTCGAGCACGGGCGTCAGGTCCGCGCCGCCGCCGAACCATGCCTTGGTCGTGACGACGAAGCGCGTGTTCATGTGCACCGCCGGCACGTGAGGGTTCTTCATGTGCGCGATCAGCGAGATGCCGGAGGCCCAGAAGCGCGGATCGTCCGAGGCGCCGGGAATCTGGCCGCGGAATTCCGGCGCGAACTCGCCATGCACGGTCGAGCAATGCACGCCGACCTTTTCGAACAGCCGCCCGCGCATGACGGACATCACCCCGCCGCCGCCCTTGGCGCCGGTGTGGTCGGTGCGCTCCCAGGGCGTGCGCAGGAAGCGGCCGGCCTCGCCCTGATAGAGCGGGGCAGGAGCCTCGTCCTCCAGTCTCTCGAATGCGGCGCAGATCTGGTCGCGCAACACCTCGAACCAGTGTCGCGCCCGCTGCTTGCGTTGTTCGATGAGGGAGACGTCCATTTCTGCTCTCAAATTACTCGCCGTCATTGCGAGCGAAGCGAAGCAATCCAGCTTCCCTTCGTCGCGACA
>DATEJC010000043.1:0-2501 GCA_035278345.1 Bradyrhizobium sp.
GCGCCGCGGTGAGAGATTTTTCGACAATCATTGAAAAGTCCTCAATCGAAGAGATTGGCGAGGCGCTGCTTCATCTGGTCGGCGACGTAGAGCGCGATGGCCTGGATGGTGGAGGTCGGATTGACGCCACCGGACGTGACGAACACGCTGCCGTCGACGATGAAGAGATTCTTCACGTCGTGCGAGCGGCCCCATTCGTTTACCACGGAACGATCGGGGTCGGTGCCCATCCGGGCGGTGCCGAGCAGATGCCAGCCGCCCCAGGGGATCGGCGAGTTGAGACAGATGTCGGTCGCGCCCGCCGTCTCCAGGATTTCCCGGCCGCGCGCCAGCGCGTGCTCCATCATCTTCCTCGAGTTCTCGCTGATGGTGTAGTCGATCTTCGGCGCGGGAATGCCGTGGCCGTCCTTCAGCACCGGATCGAGCGTGACGCGGTTATGCTCCTCGGGCAGATCCTCGCAGATCGCTGATACCGCGAGGCGATGGCCGTTGAGCTTGCGGAAAACACGATGATGGTCGGCGCCCCACGGCAGAATACCCTTCTGTTCGCTCGCGACCGCTTCGAACACGGGCCCGGCACCGCGACCGAACTGGATGCCATAGCCACGCACGAAGCCGCGTGACAAGTCAGTGTCATAGAACTCCTTGCTCCAGAGGCAGGTTGGCGGCGCGCGGTTGGAGTCAGTCACCTCTTTAACGAAGCCGTAAACCTGCGCGTAGGGATGGAACATCAGGTTCTTGCCGACCAGTCCGGATGAATTGGCAATGCCATTCGGGAAACGGCCGGAGACCGAGTTCAGGAGCAGCCGCGGCGTGCCAACGCCGTTGCAGGCGATGATGACGACCTCGGCCGGCTGGTATTGCTCGACGCCGTCCTTGTCATAATAGACGACACCGGAGGCCATGCCGTTGTCGTTGGTCAGGATCTCGCGCACGCGGCAATGCGTCTTGAGCTCGACGCCAGCGCGGATCGCGTGCGGCCAATAGGTGATGTCGGTCGAGGCTTTGGCGCCCTGCGCGCAGGCCGGCGTGCAATGGCCGAGATTGATGCAGCGCGCCCTGCCCTCGTAGTCCATCGTCGCGACCGTGGTATCCGACGGCCACCAGTGCCAGCCGAGCTTGTTCATGGCCTTGCCGATCAGCGGCCCGGAGAGACCGAGCGGCTGCGGCGGCATCGACGGATGCGTCAGCGGCGAACGCGGATCGCCAGACAGGCCCGATACGCCCATCATGCGGTCGTTCTCTTCGAAGAACGGGGTCAGCGCGTCGTAATCGATCGGCCAGTCGTCAGCGACGCCGTCCAGCGTCTTCACCTTGAAATCGGAGGGATGCAACCGCGGCCAGTGCGCGGTGTACATGACAGTCGAGCCGCCGACGCCGTTGAAGTTCACCACCTTGATCGGCGAATTGTCGTCGTTGATCGGATAGTCCTCGGGACGTCCGCGGACATTCGGGCTGGTCGACCAGTCACCGTAGAACTTCGCCTCCCAGTCGCGCCCGGTGCTCGGATACTCGGCAGGATTCATCCAGCCCCCCTGATCGAGGCACAGGATGTGCATTTTGGTGTCGGCCAGGCTCCAAGCTACTGCAGCGCCGGACGCGCCGGCGCCGATGATCAGGACGTCAACGGGGTCGTTCATTGCTATTTCGCTTCCTCCCTCGTCGCCGCTTGGCGGGCGATCGGCTCAGGCAAGACGATAGAGGGAGAAGGCGCTGCGAGTAAAGCCAGCGGAAATCGATTCCGCCATGCGGGAAATGCTGTGGATTTTGCGTTTGGGTGCCTCCCCGTCATTGCGAGGAGCGAAGCGACGAAGCAATCCATGCCTCCGCGTATGCCGAACGGTGGATTGCTTCGCTTCGCTCGCAATGACGGTGGAGAAGGAAAAGGAATGAACGATCCCGTAGACGTCCTGATCATCGGCGCCGGCGCGTCCGGCGCGGCGGTGGCGTGGTCCCTGGCCGAGACCAAGATGCACATCCTCTGCCTCGAGCAGGGCGACTGGATGAAGCAGTCGGAATATCCGAGCACCGGCCGCGACTGGGAGGCGAAATTCTACGGCGAATGGGCGACCAGCCCCAATGTGCGCGGGCGGCCCGAGGACTATCCGATCAATGACGACAATTCGCCGATCAAGGTGGTCAATTTCAACGCCGTCGGCGGCTCGACCGTGATGTACACCGCGCATTGGCCGCGGCTGCATCCTTCCGACTTCAAGGTGAAAACGCTCGACGGCGTCGCCGACGACTGGCCGATCGAATATGACGCGCTCACCCCGTTCTACGAAGAGAACGACCGGATGATGGGCGTCTCGGGCATGTCGGGCGATCCGTTGTCGCCGCTGACCCATCCGCCAATGCCGCCGCAGCCGCTCGGTCTCTCCGGTCCGCTGATCGGTAAGGCCATGAACAAGCTCGGCTGGCACTGGTGGCCGTCGGATGTTTCGGTCGCGACCACCGAGTATGAGGGCCGCGCGCCCTGCATCAATCTCGGCCACTGCACG
>DATEJC010000044.1:0-3014 GCA_035278345.1 Bradyrhizobium sp.
CCCCGGATCCTGGCGATCTGACCCGCCAGCGATCCCGTAGCGCCGGTCGCTGCGGACACGACCACCGTGTCCCCCGATCCGACCTTCAGCCCATCGACTATGCCAAAATAGGCGGTCAGGCCCCCAACGCCGAACACCCCCAGGTTCCAGGAGAGCGGGTAGTCCGCTCTGGGAAGATGGCGTAGCGGCATCGGACCGTCGGCGCGCACAACGCAATAGTCCTGCCAGCTCATGAACCCTTCGACAAGGTCGCCGGGCGCATAATGGGGATCGCGTGACTCCACCACCTGCCCGATGCCCATGCATCGCATCGGCTCGCCAGGCATGATGGGCTTCATGTATCCGCCATCGTCGGTCAGCCAGATGCGCTGGCTGGCGTCGAAGCCGAAGTAGAGCGAGCGGACCAGTACGTCGCCCACCGCTACGCGAGGCACGTCGCCTGCGACGAGCCGGAAGTCGTCGATCCGCACCGCTCCCGAGGGACGGCGCGCGAGCAGCCATTGCCGGTTGGTGGTTCCCGAGGTCATGTCGTTCAACTCCTGCAGAATTGAGATGGTCGCGGATTTCAGGCCAGAGTTGCCGGATCGACGATTCCCGCTCCGCCGTCCGCCGAAACCGCGATGCCGGTGACGAACGAGGCTTCGTCCGAGGCCAGGAATGCGATGACCGCGGCGACCTCATCGGGGCGGCCGACGCGCCGCAAGGGGTAGGTCATGCCGATACGGTGGATCAGTTCATCGACAGTGATGCCCTTCATCTGCGCCACGGTCGCCATGGTCCGGTCGGTCATCTCAGTCGGCACGAAGGCCGGACACACGACGTTGGAGCGAACGCCAAACGCACCGTAATCGAACGCCAGCGAACGATTGAGGCCCATCAATGCCGCCTTGCTTGCCATATAGGCGCCGCTGGCGGGCACCGCCTGCAGCGCCGCCAGCGATGAGACGAGGACGATCGCGCCGCCGCCTCGTGCGATCATCGCCGGGACCGCCGCTTTCGCCGCCAGCATCGGGCCATCGAGATTGACCTCGACGGTGCGGCGCCACGCCTCGGCTTCCATCTCGGTAATGGGGGCGAAATATTCGGTCGCAGCATTGGCAACAAGAATATCGACGCCCCCAAAGCTCTCCGCGGCCAGTTGCACCGCTTCCGCAAGGTGGTCGGCATCGCTGGCGTCGCCCTGCAACCACAGACCGCCAATTTCCCGCGCGAGCGCTTCGATCGGTTCGCGACGTCGCCCGGTGACGATCGCCCTGCCTCCTTCCCTCGCCACCAACCGCGCGGTGGCTGCGCCAATTCCCGTGCCGCCCCCGGTGATGAGCGCGACCTTGTTTTCGAACCGCTGCCTGGTCATGCCTTCCGCTCCCGCCATTGCTGCGTCAGCCGAGGGGCTGCGCAAGGTGCGCCAGCATCGCGTCCTTTGCGGCCAGCATCACATCGTGGAGGGGAACCGCCTTGCGCCCGGTAATGAACTCGACGTGGCGCGACACCACCGCATGAAACAGCTCGTCCCACGCGACGTAGTTCTCGACCAGTTCGTTTGATCCGAACATGTGCGCGGGGTCGGTCGCCTCGGGGTTGCCGACGCGGGGTACGCCCCAGCTGTCGAACAGCGCCCACATCTCTTCGGCGGTTGCCGGGATGTAGCGGATCGGACGCTCGTACATCTGCGCGAAGCGCGCCGCGAGCTCCTGGAACGAGATCAGTTCGGGTCCGGTGATCTCGTAGCAGACGCGGCGGTGCCGTTCGGGCTCGCGCAGGATCGCAGCGGCGCAGCGTGCGATGTCCGCGCGCGACACCGGGCTGTAGAGCCCGTTCACGCCTACGTGGCGCCATTCGCCGGTGCGCAGCGCCACCTCGGCCATCGGCGTCATCAGCTCGGAATAGGCCTGGTTGCGCAGGGCGGTGAAGTCCAGCCCCGATTCCCACAACATCGCCTCGGTGGCGATATGGTCGCTCGACGATGGCGTGCGGTTCATCGGATGCACGCCCGAGACGGAGGTGTAGACGATGTGGCCGATCCCAGCCTGTTTCGCTGCCGCGATGGCGTTACGATGTTCCGGAATGCGCTTGAGGATGTTGAGGCCGCTGATCATCATCAGCGTATCGCCGCCGTCATAGGCGCGCTGGAGCGAAGCGGGATCGCAATAGTCGCCCTGGCGGACCCGTGCGCCCTGCTCGGCCCATTTCGCCAACTTTGCGGGGCTGCGCGTGACCAGCGTCAGATCTGCCGCGGGCACATGCCGCACCAGTTCTTCAACGATCAGCGAACCGATAGCACCGGACGCTCCATTCACGACTATTCGCGGCATTGCCCTCACCTCCTGCGGCAGTCTTTTATGTTGGCGGGGCGTGAAATTTTGCATCATGCCCGGCAATGCCAAGATTAAAGCGGAAGCACGGTGGTTGCAGCCACCCATGGAGAGTGGGGCGGCCGGGTCTGCAAAGGGCAGGTCACCACTCTTGAAGAGTGGGGTTCACGACTCGTCACACTGCCTATAGTTTTGCGAAACAAACAATGTGATGATCGAGAGGAAAATAGATCCAGATGTTCGCGAGCATCGACCCATGATTGGCCGATCAACGATCGCGCATGACCCGGGCCTGCTCCTCAAAGTCGCACCGCCGCGAATGGCGCGCGGGCTTCTGGAACGCGAACGGCTTTCGCTCGGGCGGATGCGCGATGGGCTGGCGAATCTCATCAGCCTCGTTGCCCCTACCGGCTTTGGCAAGACATCGCAGTTGGCCCAGTGGCGTCGCGAGGCGATCGCCCATGGCAATCTGGTGTTCTGGCTGACCCTCGACTCCCGAGACGAACCGCTGCGCCTGATCAGCGCGCTCGCTCAGTCGGCGCACCAGGCCTGTGCGAGAAGGGCATTCGGCGAGGATTTCATCGACGGCCTCCAGCGCTACACCGACCCGCTCGAGGCCATGACGGCCTGGCTGGCGGAGACGGCGCGCCTTTCGCAGGAAACGCTGCTGATCATCGACGAGGCGGACAAGGCTCCCCAGAT
>DATEJC010000045.1:0-11852 GCA_035278345.1 Bradyrhizobium sp.
TCAGGTTCTTGGAGAAGTCCTGACGGATCTGCACGATCGACAGGTTCGAACCGAGGGCGGAAGCCTGCGTACGCAGCTGCGTCGAGGCAGCGCCCAGGGTGGCAATGACCCTGTTGGTCGCGGAGTTGTCGATGAAGTCCGCCCCCTGGACCAGGTTGGCCAGGCCGAGACCTGCCGAGTTGAACGTCACGCCAGTGATGCTCAGCGTCGACTTGCCGGTTTCGTTGAACGTCAGCTTGAGCTGATCGCCGCCGAGCAGGTTGACGCCGTTGAACGAAGCGTCCTGCGAAGTGGTGGTGATCTGCGACAGGATGCCGTTGAACTGGTTCACCAGGTTGCTGCGAACCGCCTGCGCCGAGATGTCGACGACCGGGGCCGAAGCGGTGGTGAACGTGACCGCAGTGGTCAGCGTGCCGCCGATCGCACCGCCCGAGACCGCCGAGCCGAGGGTCGACGAAGCATAGTCGTTGGTGGCGGAGATCGTCAGCTTGCCGGTCGAGTCGACCGTCGCACTCAGATTGTTGGCGAGCAACGCGGCGTTGAGCTGGTCGAGCGTCTTGACCGTGTTGTTGGAGCCGTCGCCGAAGGTGACGTTGACCGCGGTACCGCCGTTGAAGGAGGTGAAGGTCAAGGTCTTGCCGGAGAGGCTGCCAGCCGCCGCGGAGCGACCCGCGGTGAACGAGGTGTTCGTGCCGGTGTTGCCGGTGAGGCCGAGCGCAGAGAGCGCATTGCCGGTGCCGATGATCGTCAGATCGGCGGCCGTGCCGGTCGAGATCTGCAACGCGCCCGCAACGATGGACGAGGCAACCTGGCCGGAAGCGACGGCGAGCGTCGCCGAACCGTTCACGTTGGTGGCGGTCTGCACGCCGGTCGCAAGATCGATCGCCTTCAGCGTATCGGCAATGGTGCCGCCCTGCAGGTAGACCGTCGAGTTGCCGTTGCCGTCGGTGACGATGTTGCCGTTGACGCCGGAGCCGGTCGGGACGTTCGCAGGCGCAGGAGCCGCCGCGTTCTTGAACGTGACGATCTTGCCGTTGATGTGCAGGGTGGAGCCATCCTGGATCAGCGTGCCGAGCGAGGCAGAGGTGATCGTGCGCTGCTTGGTGACCGTTACGTCGCCGGAACCGACCGACGCGGTCAGGCCGAGCGCCTTCAGCAGGTCAGCCCTGCCGGTGATGCTGAGGTCAGAACCGGTGCCGGTGTGCAGGGTGAGAATACCGGACGCGATGGCGGCGTTGGTGCCGGAGGAGTTGGCGAGCGTCGCCTGGCTGTTCGTGACCGACGAGATCTTCTGGACGCCGCTGGCGAGGTCGATGGCGTTGGCCAGATCCTGAACCGTCGCGGTCGGGGTGCCTGTCGTGCCGATATAGATCGTGGAGTTGCCGTTGCCGTCGGTGACGATGTTGCCATTGTAGCTGGAGCCGGCGGGAATCGCCGCTGCCGCCGGGACCGAACCCGACTTGAAGGTGATGGTCTTGCCGTTGACGGTCAGGGTCTCGCCGTCGGACGGCGCGCCGTTGGCGGCAATCGTCGAGGCGCTGGGCGCACCCGCCAGGGTCAGGCCCATGGCAAGGCTGGCAGCGGTGCCGGCGCCGTCGACGGCGGCAGCGCCAACCAGCGTCGCCGAGGTACCGCCGAGCGTTGTGCTCGAGGTGGCCGCGGTAACGCCGCCGGCCGCGCCGGAGAACAGCACGTTGGAGGATGCGGTCGCGCTGGTGTAGGTCGTGGTGCCGCGCAGGTCGTTTGCGGTGGCGCCGGTGATGGTCGCCGAAACGTTCGACTTGGTGGAGTAACCAACCGCGCTCTGCAGCGCCTGGTTGGCGATCGACTTGGCGGTATCGACCAGCTTCTGCAGCGAGGTGATGCCGGTGTTGGCGGCCTGCAGCACCTGCACGCCGTTGCTGATGCCGTCCAGCAGGTTGTTGATGTCACCGGCGCGCGCATCGAGCGACTGCGCGGTGAAATAGTTCGTGGGATTATCGAGGGCGGTGTTGACCTTCTTGCCAGTGGCAAGGCGGTTCTGCGTGGTGGCGAGGAGGTCGGCGGTGGACTGCAGGGAAAGCAGGTTCTGACGAACTGACGCCGAGAGAACAATACCGGACATAACTGATACCCTTCTGGATGAACGCGATGACGCTACGCCGCTACTTTCCTCGGCGACCCTGCCACACTGTCCTCTCCGCGCTACGACTTGGTTAAAGTCGTTCTCCGTACAAATACCGAGATCGGCGATCACCTCATCCATGCTGCGACGATCGCGCGCAACGGCGTGCGGTTCGGAAGTCTCGTCGATAAGAAAGCGTTTACTATAATCGCCGAGCGATACCGCGTGGTGTGACCGACTCTCCGCAGGGACTCATCGATCACCGTCATCAGCGCGGCCGGTTTGCGCAGGCAACGCGCCGCACCGATAGCAACGCACAAGCAGCGAAGCCGCCCGCGCTCGCCGATCCGCACTGAAAACACGATTGTCCAATGGAGGCGCCGGCGTCGCCTTGCGACGGCACCAATAACTCATCGTGCGGGGTGGCCGCGCGCCACCGCGTTCGTATCGCAACCCGGCGTCGTCTGCTCGTTCAGACGATCCGCTGTTTTGGTAGTTTATCCCATACGCCGGATATCGTACATATCGCTTGAGGGGAGCCCGCCGCCCCACGCTCCCTTCAGGGAGGCACCCGTGACCCCGGCTGCTCGTCCACCCAACGGATTTTTGGCGTCACTGTCCGAAGACGATTTCGAACTGGTCCGGCCGCATCTGAAGACGGTCGACCTCACTCATGAGCTGGTACTGGTCGAAGTCGATGAACCTCTGAAGCGCGCCTATCTTCCGCATCGAGGAGTGATATCGCTGGTGGTCAGGCTGGCGCGGGGCGAGCACGTCCACATCGCGATGGTCGGTCGCGACTCCATCTTCGGATCATTCTCCGCGTTTGGCGATCCGACCGCCCTGAACGGCGCGGTCGTGCTGGTGCCGGGCGTGGCGTCCACGATCGAGATCGACCGGCTTCGCGCCGCGTCGGACCAGAGTCCCACCTTGCGAGCGGAGCTGGCGCGGCATGCGCTTGCCGTTTACGCGCAGGTGCAGCAGACCGCCGGATGCAATGCGGCGCACACCGTGGAGTCGCGGCTTGCAAGGTGCCTGCTGCAGATGCGCGATCTGTCCGGCAGCAACAAGCTGATCCTGACCCAGGAGGCGATGGCGCAGATGATCGGCGCGCGTCGCAACAGCGTCTCGCTGGTCGCCTCAACGCTGCAGCAGGCCAACTACATCCACTACAGTCGCGGGCATATCGAGATCACCAGCCTTGAAGGCCTCGGCAGGATCTCGTGCGAGTGCTACGCGCAGGTCAAGGCGCAGTACGACCGGCTGATCCGGCCGCGTGCCGCCGCCTGAGGCGCCGGCAATCGGTCGCAGTAAAATTACGGACCCGATGGGACCCGGACAATCCGCAAGGCGCCACCCATTAACGCGGTGTTCAATGGCCGCTGCTAGTCGTTACGGCCAGACCGCTACGTCCGAAGAATTTCCTTGAAGGCTAGGGGATGGCGCCGGCCCGTGTTCGGCAAATCGCGAAAGTCGCGGAGAGAGAGACATGAGCTTTGATTTGTCGATGCCGATCCTCGTGGTTGACGACTACGCGACCATGATCCGCATCATCCGCAACCTGCTCAAGCAGATCGGCTTCGAGAACGTCGACGATGCCAGCGACGGCTCGAGCGCACTGGTCAAGATGCATGGCAAGAAATACGGCCTGGTGATCTCCGACTGGAACATGGAGCCTATGACCGGCTACGACCTGCTGCGGGAAGTCCGCGCCAATCCGGAACTCTCGCAAACGCCCTTCATCATGATCACGGCGGAATCCAAGACTGAGAACGTGATCGCCGCGAAGAAGGCGGGCGTCAGCAACTACATCGTCAAGCCGTTCAACGCGGCCACGCTGAAGACCAAGATGGAAGCAGTGTTCGGCGGGTGAGACGCGGCGCGACCGTACTTCTACGGTCAGCGATTTTCATATACGACTAACGATAAGCTTCGATAGTGACGCGAGTACAGGAGAGCTCGAATGTTCACCTTCGAAACGGCCGACCAGAAGGAAGTCCGGCGTTTCCGCATCGCGCAGTTCAACGGCCGCGCGGCCACGTTCCGATCGAACGGATCGACGGTAACCGGGATAGTGCGGTCGATCGTGGAGAACAAGGCGCTCAATTCGCCGGTATGGATCGTCACGCTGATCCCGAGCCCGCCCAGGGCCGTCATGCCGCGCCCTGCCCCTCGCCTTCGCGCCTTCGCCGAAGATCGCTACTGAATCTCTCCGCTGTTTGCTGATTATCCCTGTCGCGCCGCCGCTGCGGCAGCGGACGTTCGCGCGTCTCTCCGGCACCTGATGAATGCGCAAATCCCGCATCGCGCGGGATGCGTCACGGTCAGGTCGGTTGCAGCAACAGCGCCTTGCGGACGAGGTCAGCGGTGTTCTTCGCACCGAGCTTGCGCATCGCTTCGGCGCGATGGCTTTCGAAAGTGCGCGGGCTGATGCTCATGCGCAGCGCGCCCTGCTTGTTGGAGCAACCTTCGCTGATCAAGGCGAGCACCTCACGCTCGCGCCGGGTCAACGGCTTCTGCTCCGCGTTCGATGCAAGGATCACGTCGGAGGCGCGATCCCGCGGACGGCCGACCGGACCTTCCGCTCCGGGAACGCGTGCCGCCGGTTCGGCAGGGGCGGGATGCCCGTCGGAGAGCTGCTTCACCATGGCGTAGACGCGCTCGGTCTGTTGCAGGGCGTTGTCGACGACCTGCTGCAGGTAGGTGCGATTGCCGGGTATCTGCGAGAGCTGATGGCTCTGCTGTTTGAGTTCGTTCATGTACAGCATCAGCGCCGTCACGGGGCCATTGAGCTCCCGCGCGATGGCGGCGGCGGCTTCTTCCATCGCCCGGGCGCGCGCGGCCGAAAGCGGAACCACGTCCGGGCTGTCGCCGGGTGGCGCGCTCGTTTCGGTCCATTTGTCTGGGCGCGAATCGCTTGCCCGTTGGTCGTGATGCGACATGGGGAGAAATGTACCGGCTCACGCCTCAATTATGGTTAATTTTTCCGGCCGTAGGATTACGGGGGGAATTTGTGCAAGCGCGAACAAAGGCCCGCTTCCGTTGGTTGTTTTGCCGCCGGTCACGCGCAAACAGCGGTGTTTCGCGCGCCGGCAGTTTGCTCGGTGCCGGCGCGCCACGTTGTCACAGGCTTGCAACGGGTAGTTTAACGGAGACGACATTTACGTATGTGGCCAAATCGGCCGGCGATCATGACGGCCGTCGGCGAGCCGCAAGCTCTCCTAGGCGAGTTGCACCTTCCGCTTTTGCACGCGTGCAACCGATTGTCCGATCGCCTCGGCATTGAGCGCTTCTTCGCGCAAACTGCGCTCCACCGCTTCGGCGATGCCTGCCATCTCCGCCTCCTGGTCGAGCAGATTGTTGCCGATGCAGAGCATGTCGATGCCTGCCCGCAGCGACCGAAGGCTGGCAGCGCAACTGCCGAGCGCTTTCTGCAGGCCCTGCATCTGCATGTCGTCGGTGATCACCAGCGTCTCCGGCAAGCGGGCACGCAACCGGCCGATCGCGGCAGCCGACAGTGTCGCCGGATTGTCGGGATCCCACTGCCTGACAATGGCGTGGCTGACCAGCACGGCATCGCCAAAGATTTTCGGCGCCAGCGAATGAAACAGCGCCTCCTGCTCCGGACGCAGCGCATCCGAAATGTCCATGAAATCCTGATGGGAATCGACATCGGCCCCGCCGATGCCCGGATAGTGCTTCAGGCACAGCCCGATGCGCGCCTGCCGCGCGACCTCGCTCATCAGAAGCGCGTTGGCTTCGACCTCGCCGATATCGGCCGAATAGGATCGCTTGATACGGCCGATATTGGGATTGTCCGGATTGTAATCGACATCGATCACCGGCGCGAAATTGAAGCGGATGCCGAGCGCGCGCAGTTCGTGAAGGCTGGCGGCGAGAATATTTCGCTTGTCCTGCTGCGGAAGAAGATTGAAATCCCTCGCACTCGGCAGTGGCACAAAACCCTTCGTGTCCTTCAGCCGCCGCACCAGCCCGCCCTCCTGATCGATGAACACCAGCGGCGAGGACGGCAGCGCGGCGATCTCAGTGCAAAGCGCGCGGACTTGCTCGGGAGACTCGATGTTGTTGTCGTATTGCCGCGTACGAACCGAGTAGTCGAACAGGATCACTCCGCCGAGCCCGAAGCGCGCGGCAAACTCCCGCAGCCAGCCCGGAACGGTCTTGCCGAAAAAGCCGAGGATGAACAGTTCGCCTATCTGCATGCCTATCGCTGTGTTCCCGCTGGGCATCAGCGGCGCTCAGGCAACGACAATATCCCGCTTCCGGCATCAGAACAGCAGTACGCCGTCGTCAACATCGGATGATTCCCCGGTGACCGGCACGGCCTTGAGCGTGAGCCCCAGGCGCTGCAGGAAATCCCGGTGGATCTCGCGCTCGCGCTCCATCGTATAGCGGGCAAACAGCTCATCCAGGTGCGCCTCGTCAGCGGCGTCAAGCGCAGGGTTTCGCACCGGGCCGGCGGCCGCATCGAGGCGCGCCGCCGCAGCCGGCAGGATCGCAATGCCCCCTTCCAGGACCGTCATCAGTTCGCGCGTTGAGTTCATCAGGCCTTGGAACTCGGCGCCTTCTTCAACGAGCCGGCCCATCAACAGCCCGAGCCGGTCGTTGCCGGCCTCGATCTCGCGTAGCGCCTGAAGGACTGCCGGTTCGAGCCTGGCAAGCTGGCCGGGATCGGCGCGGACGCGCAGTTCCTTGAGCTCATTGGCCGATCTTTCGATGTCGTCGAGCACAGGCCCCAGCCTCGAAGCACCGGTGGAAACCTGGTCCGCCGTCGCCTTCAGCTCGTTGGCGATGACGACGAACGCGTTACCCTTGCTGCCGAGATGACCGGCTTTCAGTCCGGCGTTCATGCCGATCAGGGTGATATCGACAACGGCTTCGCCGAGTCCCGAGATCGCCTGGCGGAACTTGGCGATGATCTCTTCCACCGCCGTCAACGCGTCATCGACCGACTTGCCGGCGCTTTCGCAAGTCGCAATCAGGCGAGATGCATGCGCCAGGGTCTGCTTGATGCGGTCGAGAAACGAGACGGAGCCATCATCCTGACCGCCGTAGAGGGAACGGCCGCGGCTAACGACCTCGGCGGCATCGGAAAGCATGGCCGAGAGCGAATGCAGGATCTGGCCGATGTCACGGTCGAATTCGCAGTGGGCATCCTTCAACTGCATAACCTCGAGCTGGCAAATCGCGCGGGCGCGATCGCCCACGCCGGGCAGATCAGGCACGATCCCCGGCTCGGTCGCAGCCGCCTGTCCGAGAGCATGACTGACATGCTCCAGGCGCTGCCGCGTGCTGTCGCCGGCCTGCAGCGACACGATCAGGCGGCCGACAGCCTCGGCAATGCTCCTGGTGCTGGTCCCCGCCAGCTCGGCACCATTTGCGCTCCTTTCCCGCTGCGTCCGCAGCTCCGAATAGGCGGAAACCAGCTCGCTGCCCGCTGAAAGCAGTTGCGCGCGATAGCGCAGCTCGAATTCCCTGTGCCGGCCAAGGGCCACATCGATCGCCTGCGAGAGCAGCTCCTGATCGCGGGCGCTGCCCTTGATCGAACGCTCCACTTCCTTGCCGAGATCGTAGGTCTCCTGGGTGAACGCCAGGAAATTCTCGCGATCGCCGTCCAGCGAGGCAGCCTCGATCCGGGCGCTGCGCGCGATGATGGTAATCATCTGGATATGCTTGAACAGGGGCTTAAGCAGCGAGGCTGCCCCTGCCGCACTCTTCCCGATGGCCTCGAGCAAGGCGCTCTCGGCCGGAAGCACTTCCGCGAGCCTGTTGAGTTGATCGGCAATTTCCTGCAACGCCGTGGCGGCAGCTTCGATCTCCGAGCCCGAAAGCTCGCGGGAGAGGGCCGTGAGACCCTCGTTCAGCTCCTTGAAAATGGCGTGACCGCGGCCGAGCCGGTCACCAACCTGCGCAAAAATATCCTCGATCCGGGACGACACATCCTCGATCGAACCGACAGCATCGGTAATTGCATCGGCAAACGCCCCGGACATCGTCAAATCAATCCACCGCCGCTGGCTGCCCGTTCTGATGCCACAACATGATCTCGCGCGGGATATGGCTCAGCGAAACTACTTTCTCGACCGCGCCGCGCGCGATCGCTTCCCTCGGCATCCCGAAGACGACGCAGCTTTCCTCGTCCTGGGCGCGCGTTGCCGCGCCGAGCTTGCGCATTTCAAGCAGGCCGCGTGCGCCGTCGTCCCCCATTCCGGTCATGATGATGCCGAGCGCGTTGCTGCCGGCATACTGGGCGGCGGAACGAAACAGCACGTCGGCGGACGGCCGATGCCTCGATACGGGCGGCCCGTCCTTGATCGCGATCTTGTAGTGCAGCCCCACCCTCTGCAGCAGCATGTGGCGCGAGCCGGGGGCGATATAGGCGACGTTTGCCTGCACCGGCTCGCCGTCCTCGGCTTCCTTGACCGTGATCCTGCAGAGATCGTTGAGCCGCCTGGCAAAGGCCGCGGTGAAGCCCTGCGGCATGTGCTGGACAATCAGAAGCGGCGGGCAACTCGCCGGCAGCACCTCCAGCACGTCGCGCAACGCCTCGGTACCACCGGTGGATACGCCGATACAGACAATGCGCTCCGTCGTCGGCCGCGCGCGGCCCTCGGCCGGCGGCGGCATGATGGCATCCGCAGTCAGCTTCTTCTCGATCGGCTTTCGCTCCATGCGCGGACGCACGCGGGCCCGCGCCGCGGATTTGACTGCTTCGCGCAACCGGCTGGAGCATTCCAGCAGGCCCTGCCTGGTATCGATTCGGGGTTTTGGAACGATTTCGACGGCGCCTGCCTCGAAGGCATCGAACATCAGGTCCGATCCTTCCTCGGTGAGCGATGAGCAGATGATCACGGGAAGCGGGCGTTGGGCCATGATCTTGCGCAGGAAGGTGATGCCGTCCATGCGCGGCATCTCGATGTCGAGAACGATGACATCGGGCAGCTCCTTCTCGAGGCGGCGCGCTGCGGCAAACGGGTCTGCAGCGGTCCCAATCACCTCGATCTCCGGGTCTTCGTTGAGGATGGTCGAGAGGATCTGGCGCACCGACGCTGAATCGTCCACGATCAGGACACGAACTTTCTCTTTCGGCATCTGGATGCGCTCCTATACCTTGAAGATCGTGGGCTGAACCTGCCGCAGGCCCGGAACGACGCTGTGGACCATCGACTCCGAATGGCCGACCATCAGGTAGCCGCCCGGACGCAGATGGCTTGCAAGCCTTTCAACGACCCTCCGCTGGGTCTCCCGATCGAAATAGATAAGTACGTTGCGACAGAAGATGACATCGACGTCCCTGTCGACCGGGTACGACACGTCCATCAAGTTCATGCGCATGAAATGCGTCAGTCCGCGCAGTTCCGGAGCGACGCGCACCTCTCCGCGCGACTTGTCCTTCGAGAACAGAAAATATCTCCTGACGAATTCCGGCGGCACGGGTGCGATCGCGTCGCGCGTGTATATCGCGCTCCTTGCAAGCCGCAGCACCGACGTGGAGATATCGGTACCCAGGACGCGGAACTGAAATCGCGAACCGGTCCTGATCATGTCGTCCAGCACCATCGCGGTGGTATAGGCCTCCATTCCCGTGGAACAGGCCGAGCTCCAGACCTTCAGATTGCGCGACCGGCTGCCACGCTTGCCGAGCAGGTCGGGGATGGCAGCCTCCTTCAGGTAGCTAAAATGCTGCGGCTCGCGGAAGAAGTCGGTCTTGTTGGTCGTCACGGCATCGATCAGATGCGTGAACTCAGTGTCGAACTGCTCGCCCTCGAACAGATGATCGATATACTCGTTAAGATTGGAATGCTGGAGCGCGCGGGCGCGCTTCTGCAGCCGGCCTTCAAGCATCAGGCGTTTGCCTGCAGGTAGCTTGATTCCAACCTGTCGTTCGATCAGATCCGCAATCGTCCGGAAATGGCGGTCTGACAGCTGTAATGCGGCTTGCGACATTTTCGTCGAACAAACTGGTTCAGGCGGCGACGGTGGCGGAAAGGTCCGTTGCCGGCATCTCGGCGCTGGTCATCAGACGCGCAAGATCGAACAGCACGATGAACTTATTGGCCTTGCGTCCAATGCCGGCGATGTAGTCGGACTTCCAGCGTCCGCCGACGCTCGGCACCGGCTCGATCGAGCCTTCGTCGATATCCGTCACCTCATAGACGCAATCAGCGACGAAGCCGACGCCGACGAGGCGGTCGTTCATCGGAACGTCCAGGATGATGATGCGCGTCGCCTCCGTTGCCGGCACGCTGGGCAGATCGAGCTTCAGCCGCAGATCGATGATGGGATATCCGGTTCCCCGGACGTCGATCATGCCGAGCAGGAAATGCGGTGCGTGAGGCAGGCGCGAGATCGGCCGCATGTCGAGGATCTCGCGGACATTGCGAATGCTGATCCCGAAAGTCTCGCCGGCTACGCCCAGCGTCAGATATTGAGCCGTTTCGCTCATCACGCGATCCTCGTGTTACAAATTGGACGAGGTCCGGCGCCTGTGGGCACCGGACCGTCCCTCTTTAGCGCTGGAAATCGGCGTCGCGATCGTCCTCGCCGTCATCCATATTGAAGGAGAAGCCGCCGCCACCGCCGGCGGCCTTGACCGCCCGCGCGGGCTTCGCCGCCGGTTTCCTGGGGCCGCGATCGGCCGATGCCATGCTCGCGGCCTTCTCGCGCAGCTGGCTGACTGCCCTGTCGATCGGCGCCGCGCCGCCGCGCTGGCCCGCCTGCTCGAGGCGGAAGAACGCGATCGTCGACTGCAACTGCTCGGCCTGGGTAGCGAGCTCTTCCGAGGTGGAGGAAACCTGCTCTGAAGCGCTGGCGTTCTGCTGGCCGACCTTGTCGAGTTGCTGGATCGCCTGATTGATCTGCGAGGAGCCGAGATCCTGTTCGCGGCAGGCGGAGGTGATTTCGGCGACGAGCTCCGCCGTCCTCTTGATGTCGGGAACGAGCTTCGAGAGCATGTCGCCGGCTTCCTGGGCAACCTTCACGGTCTCGCCCGAGAGAGCGCCGATCTCGGCCGCGGCTGCCTGGCTGCGCTCGGCGAGCTTGCGCACTTCCGAAGCGACCACCGCAAACCCCTTGCCGTGCTCGCCAGCCCGCGCCGCCTCGACCGCAGCGTTCAGCGCCAGAAGGTCGGTCTGGCGGGCGATCTCCTGTACGATCGTGATCTTCTCGGCGATCGTCTGCATCGCTCCGACCGCACGGCCGACGGCCGCGCCGCTGGCTTCCGCGTCCTTCGCCGACTGTGCGGCGATCTTTTCGGTTTCGCTGGCATTGTCCGCGTTCTGCTTCACGTTCGAAGCCATCTCCTCCATCGAGGACGAGGCTTCTTCCGCGGAGGAGGCCTGCTCGGTGGCACCCTGCGACAATTGCTCGGCACTGGCCGACAGCTCCTGGCTTCCGGCCGAGACGTTCTGTGCTGCGGTCAATGCCTCGGTCACGATCGTCCGGAGCTTTTCGACCATCCGCTCCAGTGCAATGCCGAGGCTGTCCTTGTCCGACAGCCGCTTGGCCGTCACCATGAGGTTGCCCTGCGAAATCTCGTTGGCGATGGCGGCGGTGCCGTTCAGGTTGACCGTCATCTTGTTGAGCGACTTGATCAGGTCCCCGATCTCGTCATCGCTGGCGACGTCGATCTTCTGGCCGAGATCGCCGATGGCGACCGCATCCGCGAGATTGACCGCCCGCGACAGGGAGCGGCTGATGCTGATCGCAATCCAGAGCGCTGCAGCGA
>DATEJC010000046.1:0-3013 GCA_035278345.1 Bradyrhizobium sp.
TACAAGCAGAACACCCATGGCGGCGGTATCCGCGATCCCTTCGTGATGAGCTGGCCCAACGGCATCAAGGCCAGGGGCGAGCTACGCCATCAGTTCGTCCATGCCTGCGATCTCGTGCCGACATTGCTGGAGCTGATCGGCATCGAGGCGCCGGCCAACATTGGCGGCGTTCCGCAAATGCCGATCGAGGGTGTCAGCTTTGCCTCGTCGATAACGAACCCGGCCGTGCCGTCGAAGAGTTCATCGCAATATTTCGAGATGTTTGGCCATCGCGGGCTCTGGAAGGACGGCTGGAAGGCGGTCTCCTTCCATCCCTCCGGCACGCCATTCGAGAACGACAAATGGGAGCTTTTTCATCTCGACCGCGACTTCTCCGAAGTCGACGATCTCGCCGAAAAGGAGCCGGCGCGTCTCGCAGAGATGATCAAGCTGTGGTGGGCGGAGGCCGAGAAGCACAATGTGCTGCCGCTCGACGACCGCTTTGGGCCGCGCTTTGCCGAGAACGCCGCGCGCTTCCATGGCGAGCGCAGGCGCTTCACCTTCCATGCCGGCATGGGCCATGTGCCGACCGACGTTGCGCCCGATGTGCGCAGCCGCAGCTACACCATCGAGGCCTTTGTCGAGATCGCGGCGGACGACGAAGGCGTGCTGATCGCCCATGGCGATGCCACCTCGGGCTACAGTCTTTATGTGAAGGACGGCCATCTCGTGCACGACCTCAACATCGGCGGCGGCCACGAGATCGTGCGCTCCAGCCGCAGGATATCTTCAGGCGAACATCGCCTCGGCCTGCATGTCGAGCGCCTCGTGCGCAAGGAGGCGCCCGCCAAGGGCTCGCGCACCGGCGTCAGCGAATACACGCTGTTGATCGACGGCGAGGCGGCCGGTTCGATGCAGACCCAGTTCGGCTTCAACACGCTGATCTCGTGGTCGGGCCTGGATATCGGCCGCGACCGCGGCAGCCCGGTGTCGCATTACGCCGCGCCGTTTGAGTTCACCGGAAAACTGCTGCGTGTCACCGTCGTCATGCATGACGATCAGAAGCTCGACGGGGAAGAGGTAGGGAAAGCCGAAATGGCGCGGCAATGACGGCGCTGATTACTCGGCCGCCTGCTTGACATCATCGGGATGCGCGCGGTCGCCGCCCGATCGGCTCCAGCGCGAGAACGCATTGGAGAGCCGGTCGAGATAGAGGTAGACCACGGGGGTGGTGAACAGCGTCAGCGCCTGGCTGACCAGGAGACCGCCGACCATGGCGTAACCCAGCGGCTGGCGGATTTCCGAGCCGGTGCCGGTACCGAGCATCAGCGGCACGCCGCCGAGCAGCGCCGCCATTGTCGTCATCATGATCGGGCGGAATCGCAGCAGCGCCGCGCGACGAATGGCCTGTTCCGGCGCAAGGTGATCGTCACGCTCGGCCACGATGGCGAAGTCCACCATCATGATGCCGTTCTTCTTGACGATGCCGATCAGGAGGATGATGCCGATCAGCGCGATCAGGCTGAAGTCGAAGCCCGCCGCCATCAGGATCGCGAGCGCGCCGACGCCCGCGGAGGGCAGGGTGGAGAGAATCGTGATCGGGTGGATGTAGCTCTCGTAGAGGATGCCGAGGATCAAATAGACCACGACGAGCGCGGCGAGGATCAGGAGCGGCACGGTGCCGAGCGATTGCTGGAACGCCTGCGCGGTGCCCTGGAAGGATGTAGCCAGCGTCGCCGGCACGCCGAGTTCGCTCATCGCCTTCTGCACGGCATTGGTAGCCTGGCCCAGCGCCACGCCCTGCGCGAGGTTGAAGCTGATGGTGATGGCCGGGAATTGGCCCTGATGGCCGATGGAGAGCGGCCGCACCGGCACGCTGGTCCAGCTCGCAAAGGTCGACAGCGGCACCTGATCGCCGGTGGTGGGCGACTTCACATAGATCTTGTTCAGCGTGTCGAGGCTGCCCTGGAGGTCCGGCAGCACCTCGAGGATCACGTGATAGCTGTTCAGCTGCGTGAAATATTGCGTCACCTGGCGCTGGCCGAACGCATCGTACAGCGTGTCGTCGATCAGCTGCGGCTGGATGCCGTAGCGCGAGGCGGTGTCGCGGTTGATCTTCAGCTCCAGCGTGGTGCCCTTGTTCTGCTGGTCGGTGGCGACGTCGCGCAACTCCGGCAGGGTCTGCACCTTGGCGAGAATCTTCGGCGCCCATTCGTTGAGCTCGGCGAGGTTGGCGTCCTGCAGCGTGAACTCGAACTGGGTGCGGCTCGGCCGGCCGCCGAGGCGGACGTCCTGTGCCGCCTGCATGAACAGCCGCGCGCCCTCGACCTTTTCGAGCTTGGGACGCAGCCGCGCGATAATCTGCTGGGCGCTTGCCTTGCGCTCGTTGCGCGGCTTGAGCGTGATGTACATGCGTCCGGTATTGAGCGCGCTGCCGCTGCCGCCGACCGCCATGGCGATGGTGGCGACATCAGGATCGGCTTGAACGATCTTGCCGAGTTCTTCCTGGTGCCGCTTCATGTCGGCAAAGGAGATGTCCTGGCCGGCTTCCGAGGTCGCAGTGATCAGGCCGACATCCTGCTGCGGGAAGAATCCTTTCGGGATCGCGATGAACAGGAAGACGGAGAGGCCGAGCGTGCCGAAGAACACCATCAGCGTGGTGAACTTCCAGCGCAGCGCGCGGTCAAGGCCGCGCTCATAGCCGCGCAGCATGCCGTCGAACATGCGCTCGCTCCACTGATAGAAGCGGCCATGCTGCGCCTCGTGTTGGGCGCGCAGGAAGCGCGAGGCCATCATCGGCGTCAGCGTCAGCGAAACGAACATGGAGACGAAGATCGTCATCGCCAGCACGACGGCGAATTCGCGGAACAGGCGTCCGATGATGCCGCCCATCAGCAGCAGCTGGATCAGCACCGCCACCAGCGAAATGCTGATCGAGACGATGGTGAAGCCGATTTCGCTGGAACCCCTGAAGGCGGCCGCCATCGGCCGTTCCCCTTCCTCGATATAGCGCGAGATGTTTTCCAGCATCACG
>DATEJC010000047.1:0-14778 GCA_035278345.1 Bradyrhizobium sp.
TGCGGACGAACGAGCCGCTCGGCAACTTGCAGCGCTTTCGTCCTGTCGCGTGCGGTCGCCAGTTCCCTTTCCGATTCTGGCTCAGCCGCGCGGCCGCGCGGGATCGGCACTATGCTGATCGTTTCGGCCATGCCGGAAGGCACCGGCGGTAACGCCCTTGTCTCGACCACCTTGCCGACGGCCAACTTCTGCCAATGTCCCGGAGCCGGCCGGGGAATGTCGAAGCGATCACAAATCTTGACCAGATCATGACCCGACAGGCCAAATGCCCTTGCCGGATGGCTGATCGGCTTTTGCCAGACGAGCAGATAAAGCTGCTGGCGGGTCAGGCTGGTGGGGGCATCGGAACGCTCTACATCAGGGTTCATGGCGTCGAGCAGTTCTGATTCATATTGTGCAGGGTAACCTCGCTCCATGACCGGAAGCTGCAACCTTCCGTCGCTATGACGCACACCAGTGATTTTCCCCGACAGCATTTTGAAATCAAAGGTCGGATCCGGCCCTGCACGCAACGTCCAGGGGCAGGTTTGTCAGAAAAAATGTATGCACCCTTCTGACAAATGAAACGGTGATGCCGGGGTTGCGCTTCCTCATCCCCCTTGCGACCACTCGATGATAAACCCCAGTTATTCGGATTTTTCATGATAAAACCCCGAAAATTCAGGAGCTATTGTTAAACAGGCCACATTGACCCAAATTCCACCATTAATCCTCGTTTTCTCGGAAAACTGGGTGACAAAATCCCGAAAATTCGGCATTCGATGCATCGAAGGATTCGCTAATGCCCGAATTTTCGATTGCAGCCCTGCCAGAAGTGTTCGTCTCGGACGCCGTGATCTCCAAGGCCGTCTACGAGGCCGTGGAGCGCGGCCAGCTGCGCAAGCTCGGTTCGCGGCTCTACACCCGGAACCTGGAGGAGGACCCGGAACGGCTGGTGCGGCGCAACTGGTATTATCTCGTTACCGCCTACTATCCGGACGCGCTGATCGCCGACCGAACGGCCCTGGAGAACAAGCCGGCCGACGATGGCTCGGTCTTCCTCATCTCGCAAAAGAAGCGCGAGACCGCCCTGCCGGGGATCGTGTTCCGGCCGCGCGCCGGTGCAGGACCGCTGGAAAGCGACAGGCCCTTCATAGGTGGCGCACGCCTGGCATCGACAGCACGAGCCTATCTTGAAAACATGCGGCCCTCACGTGAGCGAGGTGGCCGGATTACGCGAACGGTCTCACGCAGGGAAATCGAAGAACGGCTGGACGCTCTCGTCCGCCGTCAGGGCGAAGCGGCGACCAACCGCCTTCGGGACGAAGTGCGGGCAGTGGCGCCAAAGCTCGGCTATGAAACAGAAGCACAGGAACTGGATGCCGTCATTGGCGCGCTACTCGGCACGCGAGACGCCCCCCTCACGAGCAAGGCGGGTTTAGCTCGTGCGGCCGGACAACCATTCGATCCCGATCGCATCGGGCTGTTCGAGACCCTCTTTGCCGCCTTGCGCGAGACAATCACCGAGGAGCGGCGTGCGCCTGTACGCAATGCCGGCGAGAACACGAACCTTGCCTTTTTCGAGGCCTATTTTTCCAATTTCATCGAGGGGACGGAGTTCAGCGTCGAGGAGGCCGCCGAGATCGTCTTCGACGGCGTGATCCCCGCTGAGCGCCCTGAAGACGCGCATGACATTCTCGGCACGTTCCGGATCGTTTCGGATCAGCAGGCGATGAAGACGCGGCCCACCAGCTTCCCGTCCTTTCTCGACCTCCTGCGCGCGCGCCACGCTGCGGTCATGGAGGCACGGCCTGACAAAGGGCCTGGCGAATTCAAGCTGAAGGGCAATCAGGCCGGCAGCACCGTGTTCGTTGCCCCCGAACTCGTCGAGGGAACCCTCGACCGAGGCTTCGAGTTCCTGCAGGCGCTAGGCGATCCATTTCAGCGCGCCGTCTACATGATGGTGCTCGTCAGCGAGGTGCATCCCTTCGCGGATGGTAACGGCCGGGTCGCGCGGATCATGATGAATGCCGAACTCGTCGCGGGCGCGCAGGAGCGCATCATCATTCCGACAGCCTATCGCACCGACTATCTCGGCGCGCTGAAGGCCTTTTCGCACAATGGCCAAACCGCGCCGCTCATTCGCATGCTCGCAAAGGCGCAGCGCTATACTGGCAGTATCGACTGGAAAACGATGTCGAGCGCCCGCGCCATGCTGGAGGCGGGCAACGCATTCGCGGAAGGCGAGGATGCGAAGCTCAGATTTCATAGTTGAGGACCACGAATCGCCGAAGCGAAAAGGGCCGTCACGATGTTGAGGGACTCGAACCGATGTTTGAAAAGTCCCAGGGTATCGGTGAGGGTATCGCCTCATGGCGCCTCTCAAGAAATGGCGGTTTTCTAGGCCAGAATGGGTCGTTTTCGGGTCCGCTTCTGCTTGGAATCCAGGGAGGTCCGGCGGCGTTCGGGTGCGTCCAGTGAAACAGATTCGTGGTAGCTTTGGCGGCCTTGACTGCCGCCGTCGGGTCACGCGCGCTCGAACGGGCAAAGGAAATGGACTGTTCGCGCCTCGCCAAGGCGGTTCAGGATTTTGGCTCCGCGCGTGCCGAGCGGGTGCTCACACCCGTTCTCGATCGAGCCTGAATGTGACGAAATGTTGCTGCACGATTCCCCATCCAAATGCCGGTGATCTGCCCCTTAAGCGTGCCCTCGGAATTTCACCGGAATGCGCAAAAACCGCACGCCGTTGGCTTCCGCCTCCGGCAGGCGTCCACCCCGGATGTTCACCTGTATCGCGGGCAACAGCAGCCTGGGGACCGACAGCCCCGCGTCCCGCGTCTCGCGCATGGCGACGAATGCCTCCTCGCTCACGCCATCATGGACATGGACGTTGCCGCGGCGCTGCTCGCCGACGGTCGTTTCCCAGCAATAGTCCTCACGGCCCGGCGCCTTGTAATCGTGGCAAAGGAACAGCCGCGTCTTGTCCGGCAGCGCGAGCAGGCGCCCGATTGACCGGAACAGCTGATGCGCATCGCCACCGGGGAAGTCGGCGCGCGCGGTGCCGTAGTCGGGCATGAAAAGCGTATCGCCGACGAACACGGCATCGCCCACCCTATAGGCCACGTCTGCCGGAGTGTGGCCGGGCACGTGGAGCACCTCGACCTCCAGCTTGCCGATCGAAAACCGCTCGCCATCGTGAAACAGGCGGTCGAAGTCCGATCCGTCGGTCCGAAGGTTATCCAGCGCAAAGACTGGGCGGAATATCTTCTGCACTTGGCGGATATGCTCGCCGATGCCGATCGCGGCCCCAGTCTTCGCCTTGATATAGGGCGCGGCGGAAAGATGGTCGGCATGCGCGTGCGTCTCCAGCACCATGACGATCCGCCAGTCATGCGCGTTGGCGAATGCCAGGACGCGCTCGGCCGAGCGTGTATCCGCCTCGCCGCTTGCAAGGTCGAAGTCGAGGACCGGGTCGATGACGGCAGCGTCGCGCGTCGCCGGATCGGCGACGAGATAGCTGACGGTGTTGGTGGGCTCGTCGAAGAAAGCCTCGATCATGGGTTTGGCGGGCATCGGCATCTCCTGTGTCGCTTGACAATATATTAGATATAACTAAATAAGCAATATCTAATGAAAGGAAGCGGCGATGCTCAAGCCTCCAATGGATCTCGCAACCTTCGAAGCGAAGGCTGGTGAGGTATCGAACCTGCTCAGGGCGATGGGCAACGCTCGCCGCCTGATGGTGCTGTGCAAGCTTGTCGAACATGGCGAGATGACCGTCGGTGATCTGGCGCGCCAAGTTGCGCTGTCGCAATCCGCGCTGTCGCAGCATCTGGGAAAGATGCGCGACGAGGGTCTCGTTGCCTTCCGTCGTGAGAGCCAGACACTCTGGTACCGGATCGCCGATCCCAGGACCGAGACGCTGCTCGCCACCCTCTACCAACTCTATTGCAAGGAAATCTGATCGATGACGCCTGTTTCGCTCAACCCCGCCGATGCGCAGCGGCTCGTGGCCGACGGCGCGACGCTCGTCGATATCCGCGATGCCGACGAACATGCACGGGAGCATATCCCCGGCGCGCTCAACCTACCGCTGGCCGGGATCGCGGATATGCCCGCCCCGTCCGGTCCGATCATATTCCACTGCCGTTCGGGGATGCGCACGGCGGCCAACGCCGCCCGGTTGGCGGACGCCGTGAACGGCTCGCCTTGCTACATCCTTGCGGGCGGCATCGACGCCTGGCGCACGGAAGGCTTGCCCACCTCGGTCGACCGGCGCCAGCCGCTCGAGATCATGCGGCAGGTCCAGCTTGTTGCGGGCGGACTGGTGCTGCTCGGTGTCGTCCTCGGGTTTCTCACGACACCCATCTTTTTCGGGCTGTCGGCCCTTGTCGGCGGCGGACTGATGGTGGCTGGCGCGACCGGATGGTGCGGAATGGCGACGCTGCTGCACCGGCTTCCGTGGAACCGCCGGACCCTGGCGGCCTGATCCGGCGATGACGCTCGGCCAGATCCTGCTCGCGCTCGCATCCGGTGGCGTCATCGGCGTCGTGCTAGGGCTGGTCGGCGGCGGCGGTTCGATCCTTGCGGTCCCGCTGCTCGTCTATCTCGTCGGGGTGGGATCGCCCCATGCCGCGATCGGGACCGCCGCGGTGGCCGTCACCGCGAATGCACTTGCGAGCCTCGTCGGCCACGCACGCACCGGCAAGGTCAAATGGCGCTGCGCCGCGGTCTTCGCGACGGCCGGGGTAATCGGTGCAGCGATCGGTGCCGAGATCGGCAAGGCACTCGACGGTGAGCGGTTACTTATGCTGTTCGGCCTGCTGATGATCGGCGTCGGCCTGTCGATGCTCCGGAAACGCCGCAAGAGCGAGGCTCCGGATATACGCCTGACCCGCGAAACCGCATCGGCTCTAATGCCGCGCCTTGTGCCGATCGGTCTCGGCGTTGGTCTGGCGGCCGGCTTTTTCGGAATCGGCGGCGGGTTCCTCATCGTCCCCGGGCTCATCGCAGCGACGGCGATGCCGCTGAGCTTCGCAGTCGGCACTTCGCTGGTCGTCGTCACCGCGCTCGGGCTGACGACCGCGACCTCCTATGCGCTCTCAGGCTATGTCGACTGGCCGATGGCGGCGCTTCTCGTCCTCGGCGGCATCGTTGGCGCATTCGGCGGGATCCGACTGGGAGTCCGGCTTGCTGTGCGCAAGGGCCTGCTCGAGCGCTCCTTCGCGATCATCGTTATGCTGGTCGGTGGCTATATTGCGCTCAAAGGCGCCTAATGCAGGTAACAATGGCTTGGGAAGCTGCTTAGAGCCAGCGAGGCAGCCGTTCGCGCAAGTCGAAGACGTCGGACTGGCTGTCGGGCGGTTACATTTCAGGGGGCACGTCATCCGATGAAGTCCGTGGACATTCATCAGCGTCCGGTCTCGTCCAGCACCGTGCCTGCGACTTGACGCGGCATGATCTCGACGCCCCCCCAGCGGATAGCTTTCCAAGCCTCTCACACCAAAGCCAGAAAGGTTGCTGCAATCCCGACGACCAGCACGGATAATATTGCGCCCGGTCGGGCATAATCGGTGAAGCGATAACCGCCCGGCCCCATGACCAGCAGATTATTCTGGTGGCCGATGGGGTGAGGAAATCGGACGAGGCTCCGATCAGGACGGCCAGCAGGGCTGCATCAGGACCAAGTCCGATCAGCGCGGCGGCATCGAGCGCCAGCGGACCCATGATGATCGCGGTGGCGACATTGTTGAGGAAGATCGAGAGCAGCAGGGTCAGTGCGCAGAGCGCCGCGAGCGCCCCAACGGGCGGTGCCCCCGCCAGAACATGACCCAATGCCTCGGCGACGATTGCCGCTGTGCCGCTGGTTTCGAAGCTTTGGCCCACCGGTATCATCGCCGCGAGCAGAACCACGATGGACCAGTCTATCGAACGGTAAATTTCCTCTGCCGACAACAGGCGAGAGCCGGCAAGCAATGTGGCGGCCGCCAGGAATGGGCGTTGCGGCGTTCCTGCCGAAGCCCGTCGATCGCATCGGACTGCTCAATGCGGTCACCGACGCGGCGGGACGCTATCGCGAGCTTGAGCGCGACCGCGCTGCCCGCAGCGGCCTGATCAACCGTTTCCGCGCCCTGGAGGATGGTTTGACCAGTGCCATGCGCGAAATGGCGGCGATGGCCGAACTGCCGCCATCCTATTCTCCGGCGGCAGGAAATGGCCGTACCGATCCCGCACCCTCGGTCGATCAGGCCTGGCAGGCACTGCATTGCCGGCGGCTGCTCGAGGAAGCGCGTGTCCTTGACCGGCTCTTTTCCCGCCTGTCTATCGAGCAGGTCGGCTGGCGCGTGCTGCTCGCCATGTTCGAGGCCGATCTCGGCACCGGCGAAGCCTCAGCCACCAACATTGCGCTTGCATCCGGGGCGAGCGCGTCGGCCGGCCTTCGGCGCATTGCCGAATTCGAAGAGCGCGGCCTGATCATGCGCCGCGAAGATCCCGCAGACGGCCGCCGCTTCATGCTCGGACTCACCGAAACCGGGCGCAGCCTCTGCCGCGACGCTATCCAGACCCTCATCGCCGCGTGGACAGCATGAGCGCCGTCCTCGTCGTCGACGACGATCCCTACTCCGCCGAGGAACTGGCCGAGGCATTTGAAGACGCCGGCATTGCAGCGTCTTGGTCGAGCGATCCCGAAGAGGCGTTGCGCCGTGGCGCCGATCCATCGATCCGCCTCGTCATCACCGACCTCCGCATGCCGGGCATCGGAGGGGAGCAGTTGATCGCGCAGTTGCATGCCGAACGCCCGGACCTGCGCTTCATCGTCATCACCGGCCATGCCGGCCATGCGGACGACCCGTTCACCGGAGGATGCGAGATCCTTGCGCGGTTCGGCAAGCCGGTGCGCAGTCCGGCGGTGGTCAAGCTCGCCCTGGAAGCATTGGCATGAGCTTCCATATGCGCTGCATGCTGGCCGTCGCTGCCATCGAAACGGCTTTTCTGATCATCCTGCTCATCATGACGCTCGGCTTCCTCAACCAGTCGGTGAGAAGCGAGGTTCATCGCGACGCCCGGATCAACGCCCGTTTTGCGGCCGTCCTGCTCAGCGAACCCGTGGCAGCGGGCGACCGGCGAAAGACCAAAAGGCTGGTCCAGGATCTTGTCGAAAGCGCGGATCTGGTCTCGCTTGACGTCCGGGACTCGAACGGACGGTCTCTCGCGACCCTCGCCAAGCGCGCCGGGTCTGACGTCGAGACATTCGTGCAGACCGTCCCGATCATCCGGGACGGGAAACGGATCGGTACGATCAGGGCTGTGGCCCGGGATGATTTTCTGGATGAGATTTTGGGCCGGATCAAACCCAGGCTGGTGGTGACCGCCATCCTGCTGCTCGCTCTTTCCGGCCTCGTGTCATGGGCATTCGGGCGTCATCTATCACGGCACCTCCGCGTCATTCGCAGGACCGCAAGAAGGGTTAGCGGCGGCGATTTCAACGTCTCGATTCCCGTCGAAGGTCCGGCTGAATTCCGGGCGGTTGCCAAGGCGATGAACAGCATGAGCAGCCGCATCGGCGAGCTTCACAATGAACTGCGCCACGCTCTGGCTGATCAGACCCACGCGCTAGAATCAACCTTCGACCATATGACCGAAGGGGTCGCGATTTTTGATGCCGACGGGCGCCTGCTCGCCAGGAATCCGACCTTTGCGGCGCTGACCGACATTCCGGTCGACGCCTTCGAGATAGGCTCGACGCTTGATGAGATGGTGGATTTCCACGCTGCCGGCGGCGCTTATGACAGCGCGGAGGGACAACAGATCGAAGCGCAATGCCGCAATCGGAACTGGGAGGGACCGTCCCTGGCGTTCGAGCTCTTCTTTCCCGATGGCCGCACGATTTCTGTCCGCCGGACACGGCTGCCCGATGGCGGCTTCATCGCCATCCACGAAGACGTGACCCGGGAGCGCGAAGATCAACGCCGCCTGTTGCACGCCGCCAAGCTCGCAACGCTCGGCGAACTTGCGACCGCCACCGCG
Source organism: Bradyrhizobium sp. (assembly GCA_035278345.1). Taxonomy (GTDB): domain Bacteria; phylum Pseudomonadota; class Alphaproteobacteria; order Rhizobiales; family Xanthobacteraceae; genus Bradyrhizobium. Next base: position 8,008 of record DATEJC010000047.1, read on the forward strand.
CACGAGCTGAACCAGCCGCTGAACGTTATCCGCCTGTCGGCCGATAATGCGCGCGCCCGGCTGGTCGCCGGTAAGGCCACGGAAGACTATCTGGAAATGAAGTTCGGTCGGATTGCCGAGCAGACCGAGCGGGCCGCGGCCATCATCGATCATATGCGCATTTTCGGCCGCAAGCCGGTCGAGAGGCCCGAACCGTTCGACCTTGGAGAAGCCGTGCAGTCGGCGGTCGATTTTTTTGCCGAAACCGCGCGGCTCAAAGGGTACATGCTCGATCTCGCGATCACGCCGGGCCTGGTCGTCAAAGGCCATGCGGTGCTCATCGAGCAGGTGGTCGCCAATCTCATATCCAACGCGATTGCCGCTTTCAGGACGACCGATGCGGTCGCACCGCAGCTTCGCATCAGCGTCGCGCGATCGGACGATGCCGCGGTCGTGGAAGTGGCCGACAATGCCGGCGGTATTCCGCCGGACATATTGCCGCGTATATTCGAGCCCTTCTTCACGACCAAGCCGGGCGGGGAAGGCACCGGACTCGGCCTGTCCATAAGCTACGGCATCATAAGCGACATGCGAGGAACTCTGTCTGTCCGGAATGAGTCCGGCGGCGCGACATTCTCCTTTGAGCTTCCGGTGCATGAAAGAGTCTCTACCGTCGATTGTGCATCGCGCGCCTGACAGGGGCGCTCGTCACCCCTATCGGGATCGAACGCCGATTACCCCGGTTCCCGCCTTCCTTCAGGTGCCGGCCCCACCTCGGGGAATGGTGTCTGCATGAACGGCCTGGCGAGGCCATGGTAGAGGCGTTCCCGGCAGACCAGGGCGCTGACGAGGTCGGCAATGAGGGCGGTGGCGAACAGCGGCACGATCATTCCGCGGCTTGCGGTCGTCTCGGTTATGATGATGACGGCTGTCAGCGGCGCGCGAACGACGCCGACGAAATAGCCGATCATGCCGAGCAGAACGATCGCGCCCCTGGGATCGTCCGGAAAAAGGCCGGTGAGAAGGTCGCCCAGGCCCGCCCCAACCGACAGCGACGGCGCGAAAATGCCGCCGGGAGCTCCGCTCAAGGCTGTCGCCAGTGTCGCCAGGAACTTCGCCGGGCCGAACCATGGCGATCCGCCCTGCGCCTCGACCAGATGGCGCGTGGTCTCATAGCCGGTTCCCCAGGTGGCGCCCGCGCTTGCGATCCCCAGCACCGCGACGATCAGACCGCAGACGGCAGCGACGATGACAGGACGCTGTTTCAGCGAGCGGATCCATGGGCGGCCGGGTGCCGAGAAGCCGAGGAGCGCGCGCGAGAAGAGGCCGCCCGCGAGGCCGCCCGCGATCCCGGCGATCGGCGCAACGAGCAGAACGGCACGCAGTTCGAGCGTCTGATGCATGGCGCCGAAATAGATATAGTCACCCGAAACGCCGAGGCTGACCAGGCCGGCGATCATGACGGCGGCCATGACGAGCACCGCCACCTTCTGCTCATAAGCGGACGCCAATTCCTCGATCGCGAACGCGACGCCAGCAAGCGGCGTGTTGAAGGCAGCGGCAACACCGGCGGCGCCACCCGCGATCAACACGCCGGCCGTGATCGGCACCCGCAGCAACCGGTGGACCGCCACCATGATCGCCGCGCTGACCTGAACGGTCGGGCCTTCGCGGCCCACCGATCCGCCCGCGCCGAGTATCAATACCGTCATGACGAGCTTCAAGACGCCCGTCTTGAGAGAGACGAGCGGGCCGAGGGCTTCGCGCGCGGGATTGCGTGAAGCAGCTATGACTTGCGGAATGCCGGACCCCCGTGCTTCCGAGGCCCATCGTTTTGTCAGATAGACCGTGCCAGCGAAAATCGCGGGCGTAAGCAGCAGTGCGCCATAGGGCCAGGCCGTGCTGAACTGGTGGAAGAGGTGCTGTGCGAGGTCGCCTAGCTTGGCGAAGGCGATCGCCAGCAGGCCAAGCAGTACCGCGCCGGCGCCCGTCGCAATCCGCCGGCGGAATACGGAGAGCGCATCGCGCGCCTTCCCGCTTCCATGGGGCGATAGAAGCTCCTTGACGACAGCCACAATCTGCACCGAACCAGGGAACAGCCTCATGTTTGCGTCACGCTCGCTGCTGGGGCGATCCGCAGGACGATGAAACCCGCGATCGCCGAAACGATCGATCCCAGAAGAATGCCGAGCTTCGCGGCGTCATTCTGGTGCGAACCGTCGCCGAAGGCGAGGCCGCCGATGAACAGGCTCATCGTGAAGCCGATTCCGCACAGTAGCGCGACGCCGTAAACATGAGGCCAGCTCGCATTGCGCGGCCGCTCGGCCCAGCCAAACCGGACCAGCAGTAAGACCGCGCCGAAGATGCCGATCTGCTTGCCGAGGACCAGGCCGAGCGCGACGCCGAGGGGAACCGAATCCAGTATGTCCCGCGGGGAGAAGCCATCCAGCAGCACGCCGGCGTTGGCGAACCCGAAGACCGGCACGATCGCATAGGCCACCCACGGATGCAGGCCATGTTCGAGCCGGGACAATGGCGAATGCGTGTCGTCCGGTTTCCCCGGTGTCCTGGCCAGCGGCACGGTCATGGCGACCGCCACGCCCGCCAGCGTCGCGTGGATGCCCGACTGGAGCACGAAGACCCAGACCAGGGTGCCGACCAGCAGGTACGGCCAGAGCGCCGTGACGCCATAACGGTTGAAGAGCGCAAGGGCCAACAGCCCCACGCCCGCGCCTGCGAGCGACGGAAGACTGAGTTCAGACGTGTAGAACAGCGCAATGATCAGGACGGCGATCAGGTCGTCGATGATGGCGACCGCCGTCAGGAAGATCTTGAGCGAGGTCGGCGCGCGGCTGCCGAGCAGCGCCAGCACGCCGAGCGCGAAGGCGATGTCCGTCGCAGCGGGAATCGCCCAGCCACGCAGTCCTTCCGGCTCTCCCCAGTTGACCGCCGCATAGATTATCGCCGGGACCGCAACGCCCGCGGCCGCAGCCAGCCCCGGAAGCAAGCGGTCGGACCATCGGGCAAGCTGGCCGTCGAGCACCTCGCGCTTGATTTCGAGGCCGACGATGAGGAAAAACAGCGCCATCAGCCCGTCATTGATCCAGTGGAGCAGACTGAGGCTGCCAATCTTGACGTGCAGGGCCTGAAGATAATCGGCTGAAAACGGGGAATTGGCGACGATCATCGCGGCGGAAGCTGCCGCGATCAGGATGATGCCGCCGGCCGCTTCGGTGGCGAGAAAGGCACGCATCATCGAGAAGGGCCGAGTCACAAGTTGAGGGGCGCTCATCCCATGTTCCTAGCGCGACAGCGACAATGCGGCCACCGTGGCAACCACTTAAATTGAACGCTCTCATGAGGTTGTATGGATATGGCTCGAGCGGGCCGAATTGCCGGTACACAAGAACAGCACGTTGAAGATTCGATCGCGCATCATAGCCTCCGTCATCAGCAGCAGGGGATCAGTTCGGCGATCAGCGGATCGCACAGCTCGACCTTGCCGCTGCAGCAATCCTTCACGAGGAAAAGGGTGAGTGCCCTCAGCCGGTCTAGATCGGCGCGATAGTTGATGATCCAGCTCCGCCGCTCGGCCCGGATCATCTCTGCTCGCGCCAAAGTGGCGAGATGCACGGACATCCTGTTCTGCAGCACGCCGAGTTGGCGCGCAATTTCGCCGGCTGGAAGCCCGTCGGGCTCATGGCGCACGAGGAGGCTGAAGGTGATCCTGATGGATATATCGTGTTATTGGAGCGAGATTTTCTAGGGTCGCATCTGTTTTGATGCTCATTGATCCTCATCGAGAAAAAACACCCCTTGACCCTGACATCATGTCAACCCCCACATTGAACGGCGTTGGAGGTCTGTCGTGAATCATGAACACCATGCACAGGGGCATCAAGGCCGTGGCTGCTGTTCGGCCGGATACGCTCTGCCCGATGAGGAAGCAGCGGCGCCGGGCACGATCTGGACCTGTCCGATGCATTCCGAGATCCGCCAGGATCATCCGGGGGCCTGCCCGATCTGCGGCATGGCGCTGGAACCGGAGATCGCCACTGCCGAGGCGGGTCCGAGCGCCGAACTCGTCGACATGACGCGCCGCTTCTGGACTGGCCTCGCGCTGGCGATACCGGTGCTGGTCCTCGAAATGGGCGGGCATCTCTTCCCGGCACTCCACCATCTCATCTCCGAGCGCGTCTCGACCTGGATCCAGCTGCTGCTGGCGACCCCCGTGGTGCTCTGGGGCGGCTGGCCCTTCTTCGAACGCGGCTGGCTGTCGCTCAAGACGCGCCACCTCAACATGTTCACCCTGATCGCGATGGGGACGGGCGTCGCCTGGGCCTACAGCATTGTGGCGACGCTCTCGCCGGGCATCTTCCCGGCCGCCTTCCGGGAGGGTGGCACGGTCGCCGTCTATTTCGAGGCCGCGGCGGTCATCACCGTACTCGTGCTCCTCGGCCAGGTGCTGGAACTGCGCGCGCGCGAGCATACCTCTGGCGCGATCAAGGCGCTGCTGGGTCTCGCGCCCAAGACCGCGCGCCGGATCGCCGCCGACGGGCAGGACGAGGAAGTGTCGCTCGAGGCGGTCGCGATCGGCGATCGGTTGCGCGTTCGGCCGGGCGAGAAGGTTCCGGTCGACGGAAGCGTCGAGGAAGGCCGCTCGGCGATCGATGAGTCGATGGTGACCGGCGAATCCATGCCCGTCGCCAAGGCGGCAGGTACCAGCGTCATCGGCGGCACGCTCAACCAGAGCGGCGCGCTCGTCATCCGCGCCGAGCGGATCGGCCGCGACACGATGCTCGCGCGGATCGTCCAGATGGTCGCCGAGGCGCAGCGCTCGCGCGCGCCGATCCAGCGGCTCGCCGACCAGGTCGCGGGCTGGTTCGTGCCGGCCGTGCTCGCCGTCGCGGCGGTCGCCTTCATCGCCTGGGGCATCTGGGGTCCCGAGCCGCGCCTCGCGCATGGCTTGATCGCCGCGGTGGCCGTGCTGATCATCGCCTGTCCCTGCGCGCTGGGCCTAGCGACGCCGATGTCGATCATGGTCGGCGTCGGTCGTGGCGCGGGTCTCGGGGTGCTGATCAAGAATGCCGAAGCGCTGGAGCGGCTTGAAAAAGTCCAGACGCTGATCGTCGACAAGACGGGCACGCTGACCGAAGGCAAGCCTTCGGTGACGCGGATCGTCGCCGGCCAAGGCTTGGACGAGACCGAGGTGCTGCGTCTCGCCGCGGCAGTCGAGCGCGCGTCCGAGCATCCGCTGGCACTGGCGGTCGTGGCGGCCGCGACAGACAGGGGCATCGCTATTCCTCCCGTTTCGGACTTCAACGCGCCGACCGGCAAGGGCGCCACCGGCACGGTCGATGGCCGAAGAGTGACTCTCGGGAACGCGCGGATCATGCGCGACAGCGGCATCGATCTCACCGCAATGGAAGACACCGCCGACGAATTGCGCCGCGACGGCGCGACGGCGATCTTCATGGGGCTGGACGGCCGTATCGCCGGGGTGCTGGCGATCGCCGACCCGATCAAGGTAAGCACGCCCGACGCGCTCGCAGGATTGCGGGAAGCAGGGATCAGGGTGGTGATGCTCACCGGCGACAATCGCACGACCTCGGAAGCCGTGGCACGCAAGCTCGGCATCGACGCGGTCGAGGCCGAAGTGCTCCCCGACCAGAAGAGCGCGGTCGTCGAGCGGCTGAAGCGCGAGGGCCAGGTGGTTGCCATGGCCGGCGACGGGGTCAACGACGCGCCGGCGCTCGCCGCTGCCGATGTCGGCGTCGCCATGGGCTCGGGCACCGACGTCGCGATCGAGAGCGCCGGGGTGACGCTGCTGAAGGGCGACCTCACCGGGATCGTGCGAGCCCGACGGTTGAGCGAGGCGACCATGTCGAACATTCGCCAGAACCTGTTCTTCGCCTTCATCTACAACGCGGCGGGCGTGCCGGTGGCGGCAGGCCTGCTCTATCCGTTCTTCGGCATCCTTTTGTCGCCGATCATCGCCGCCGCGGCTATGGCGCTGTCGTCGGTGAGCGTGGTCGGGAACGCACTGAGGCTCAATCGGGTGGCGCTATGAACATCGGCCAGGCTTCGGAAGCGAGCGGCGTCTCGCAGCGGATGATCCGCCACTACGAGAAGATAGGGCTGATCCCCGAGGCGCCGCGCCGCGACAGCGGCTATCGCGATTATTCGCCGGCCGATCTCCACCACCTGCGCTTCATCGCCAACGCCCGCGATCTGGGATTTCCGATCGAGGAAATCCGCGTGCTCCTCGACCTGTGGAACGATCGCGGCCGGGCGAGCGCCGAAGTGAAGGCGCTGGCGACGGCGCGGGCCGAGAAATTGCAGCGCAAGGCCGCGGCGCTGGAAGCGATGCGGCGCACGCTTGTCGATCTCGCCGAGCGCTGCCATGGCGACATGCGCCCGGATTGCCCGATCATCGAGGAGTTGGCCCGCGATGACTAGGCTCGACCGTAACCTTGCTGGCCGCAGTCACGAATTGACAGCTGTATTACGGAGGAGCATTTCCGAACCGTGCTGAAGCTGCTGCGCCATCTTTTGTGCCTGGGCATCCTGTTCGGCCTAGCCGGAAACGGGGTTGCGGTCGCCGCGCCGTGCCTGCTGATGACGCAGGACCAGGTCGCCTCGAGTTCGGCGATGGCTTTGTTGCACAAATGAGCTGGTGGACAAGTTGCCGGCTTTGAAGGTTGGTGGTTATGCGATGCGCTGAGTTCGGGGATTTCCGAGGGCATTGAAGCGATTGAGGATAGCGGCGCGGATTTGCAGTTCGGCGACCTG
>DATEJC010000048.1:0-2970 GCA_035278345.1 Bradyrhizobium sp.
TTGCAACCGTGACTGGCAGCCGGAGGCGAACCGGCGCACCCCGCTCTCAACGGGGGACGCGACTTAAAGCAACGACGGATCGGGCTTTTTTGGTCTCTACCGGCATTCCAACGCCGGCGCGGGCTACTGAAAAGGCTTGTCCTTCATTGCCAGGTGAGCGGGCCGGGAGACACTCCCAACCCAATCCACGGCAGCAAAAGTTCGGTTACGGGTTCGAGGCCTTGTCGCGTCTCCATAGCGCGCCAACGCCAAAGCACTCACGACCGAGATCACTTGCTACCGGCCCTGTCGCTAGGGCCGCTTGGGAGAGTGCAATGACTGAACGCATCCAGGAATTCCTGCGCAACCGCCGCAAGGATGGCCTCGACAACGAGCCGTGCCTCGTCGTCGACCTCGAGGTCGTGCGCGACAACTACCAGACCTTCGCGAAGGCTTTGCCCGACAGCCGCGTGTTCTATGCGGTGAAGGCGAACCCGGCGCCGGAAGTGCTGTCGCTGCTGGCTTCGCTCGGCTCCTGCTTCGATACCGCGACCGTCACGGAGATCGAGATGGCGCTGGCCGCCGGCGCAACGCCGGACCGCATCTCCTTTGGCAACACCATCAAGAAGGAGCGCGATATCGCGCGCGCCTACGCGCTCGGCATCCGCCTGTTCGCGGTGGACTGCGCCGCTGAGGTCGAAAAGATCGCCCGTGCCGCCCCCGGCGCGCGCGTCTTCTGCCGCATCCTCTATGACTGCGCCGGCGCCGAATGGCCGCTGTCGCGCAAGTTCGGCTGCGATCCGGAGATGGCGGTCGAGGTCCTCGACCTCGCCAAGCGGCTGGGCCTCGAGCCCTGCGGCATCTCCTTCCATGTCGGCTCGCAGCAGCGCAAGGTGAAGGCGTGGGACCGGGCGCTGGCGATGGCGTCGACCGTGTTCCGTGACTGCGCCGAGCGCGGGATCAACCTGTCCATGGTCAACATGGGCGGCGGCTTCCCGACCAAGTACCTCAAGGACGTTCCTCCGGTCGTGCAGTACGGCCGGTCGATCTTCCGTGCGCTGCGCAAGCATTTCGGCAACCAGATCCCGGAAACCATCATCGAGCCGGGACGCGGCATGGTCGGCAATGCCGGCATCATCGAGACCGAAGTCGTTCTGATCTCGCGGAAGAGCGACGAGGACGAGGTGCGCTGGGTGTACCTGGACATCGGCAAGTTCGGCGGCCTCGCCGAGACGATGGACGAGTCGATCCGCTACGCGATCCGCACCCCGCATGACGGGGCGGAGATGACGCCGTGCGTGCTCGCGGGGCCCACCTGCGATTCCGCCGACGTGCTGTACGAGAAGATGCCGTATCCGCTTCCGGTGACGCTCGAGATCGGCGACAAGCTGCTGATCGAAGGCACCGGGGCCTATACCTCCACCTACTCGTCGGTGGCGTTCAACGGCATTCCGCCGCTGAAAACCTACCACATCTGAACTGCCTCGCATTGAGGCCTGACTAGTCGGGAGCCGGTCCGCCGGCTCCCTCCCCTGACATTGCCTGATTTGAAAACGCTGCCTGCGGCGCGCCTTGCGCCGTTGGCCGCAGGGACTGACGTGCCATGACTGCCTTGCGCAAGACCAATGTCGCCCTCACCCCGAAGGCTGCTCCGTTCGCGATCCGTGCGGAGCGAGCCCCGGACGTCGTCGCCCGTGAAGCGCTGCTCGATGCCTGCTTTGGCGAGAATCGCCATATGCGCGCCTGCCAGCGCCTGCGCGACGGACGCGCGCCCGCCGAAGGCCTTGCCTTCTCGGCGGTGCATCAGGGCCGCCTGGTCGGGACGCTGCGGTTGTGGCACGTCAGCGCCGGGGGTGTCCCGGCGCTCATGCTCGGCCCACTCGCGGTTGAGGCTTCCTCCCGCAAGCTTGGGGTCGGGACCGCGCTGATGGACCACGCACTCGCGGCGGCGAAGGCGAGTGGCCATCGCGCGGTGATCCTGCTGGGCGATGCGCCCTACTACGGCCGCTTTGGCTTCTCCGCCCACAAAACCGGCGAGCTGTCGCTGCCCGGCCTGTTCGAGCGCGAGCGGCTGCTGGCCGTGGAGCTTGTCGAGGGCGCGCTCGACCGCGCGTGGGGCATGATTTCGGCTACGGGGGCGCCTGCGCCGAACGCACGGGCTGTGCGCGCGAAGAAGGCGCTGCAGCCCGTGCTGGCGGCCTGAGGCAAAGCCATGTCGCAAAGCCTTCCCGCTCCTCGCACCAGCGCGCGTCCGCGCTTCCGCGGCGCCGTCACCACGGTGCTGATGATCCTGCTCGCGGTCATGATCGTACGAGATATCTTCGTTCGGCGCTGGAGCTCAGCGCCGCTGCCCTCCTCCGACGTGACGCGCCGCATTCCCTGATCGGCAGGGGTTGCGCGGCCAGGGCAAAAGCCCTTAAACCGCGCGCCGCAGCCCTTTTTAGTTTTGAGCATGACTTACTCGGAAAACCGACCTCTACTTTTCCGGGTCATGCTCCAAAAGCAGAGGTTCTGATGCCACGCCGCCTGATTTCCACCGGCTCCCCCTTCGAGAAGACCGCCGGCTACAGCCGCGCCGTCATCGACGGCGATTTTGCCTTTGTCGCAGGCACCACCGGCTATGACTACACGACCATGGTCATCCCGCCCGATGTCACGAGCCAGGCACGCAACTGCTTTAAGACCATCGCGGCGGCCCTCAAGGAAGGCGGCTTCGAGATGGCCGATATCGTGCGTGCGACCTATTACATCACGGACCCCGCCGATGCAGACGCCTTCTTCGCCGTCTGCGGCGAGGTGTTCGGCGAGATTCGCCCGGCCACAACGCTGCTCGTCGTCGCGGGCCTCTACAAGCCCGAGATGAAGATCGAGATCGAAGTGACCGCCAAACGGCGCAGTTGATCCTGCCAGCGCCCTCACCCGTCCCCTGGAGAGAACGTTTCATGAGCCCCGCCTCGCAAATCCACGCGAAGATTTCCGGCCCCATTGTCA
>DATEJC010000049.1:0-13090 GCA_035278345.1 Bradyrhizobium sp.
TCCGGATAGATCGCGTTGAACTTCGCTGCGTACTCGCTGCCATAGTTCGGCGGCGCGAGCATGCCGCACAACAACACGGCGATCTTGCGCGCCTGCAACTTTGTGATGATGTCGGAGAGCGCGGCGCGCGTCACCGCGGGATCGATGCCGCGCAGCGCATCGTTGGCGCCGAGTTCGACGATCACGGCATCAGTTCCATCGGCCACCGACCAGTCGAGCCGCTCGCGGCCGCCCGAGGCGGTGTCGCCGGACACCCCGGCGTTCGTCATCTCGACCTTTATCCCCTTGGCTTCCAACGCCTTTTGCAGCCGGACCGGGAACGCCGCGGCGCCCGGAAGCCCATACCCGGCGCTCAGGGAATCGCCCAGGACCACCATCTTGATCGGTTTCGCGGAAGCTTTCCCCTGATCTGGCGTCTGCGCACTTGCCGCCGTCATCAAGCCCATAAGCAACACGAGTATGTGCACGAAGATTCTCAACCGGCCCTCGACCGCAGCCGCGGAAGTGCCATATGACCGAACCATGGACAGTCTCATCGAATCCTCTTCACTGACCGACGTCGAGCCGGACACCATTGCCGTCAGCAACGTCAATCTCTCGCTCGGCACCGGCGCGGCACGGGTCCATATCCTGAAAGATATCAGCCTTCGTGTGGCGGCGGGTGAGGCCATCGGCCTGATCGGCCCGTCGGGCTCGGGCAAGTCGACCTTGCTGATGGTGATGGCGGGGCTCGAACGTCCTGACAGTGGAGAAGTGGTCGTCAACGGCACCTCGTTCAATGCCCTCGATGAAGATGCGCTGGCGCGCTTCCGCGGCCGCCAGGTCGGCATCGTCTTCCAGTCGTTCCATCTGATCCCGACCATGACGGCGCTGGAGAATGTCGCGGTCCCGCTCGAGCTCGCCGGCAATGCCGATGCTGCAACACGCGCCGCGAAGGAACTGGAATCGGTCGGCCTTGGCGATCGCCTGCATCATTATCCGACACAGCTTTCCGGCGGCGAGCAGCAGCGCGTGGCGCTGGCGCGGGCGCTGGCGCCCGATCCTGCGATCCTCGTCGCGGACGAGCCGACCGGCAATCTCGACGAGACCACCGGCAAGCAGATCGTCGATCTCTTGTTCACCAAGCATGCCGAGCGCGGCATGACGCTGGTGCTGGTGACGCACGACACGTCGCTCGCGCAGCGCTGCGACCGCGTGGTGCGGCTTCGCTCCGGCCGCATCGACGGACATAGCGCTTGACCACGTTTGCCGACGAGACCGCCTATCAGGCGCGCACCTCCTCGCTCGCGTTCCGCTACGCCTTTCGCGAGCTGCGCGGCGGCCTGCGCGGCTTCTACGTCTTCATCGCCTGCATCGCGCTTGGCGTGATGGCGATTGCCGGCGTCGGCTCGGTCGCGGCGAGCCTCGGCGATGGCCTCGCGCGCGAGGGACGCAAGTTGCTCGGCGGCGACGTCGCCTTCTCCATGATCCAGCGCGAAGCAAAGCCGGAAGACGTCGCCTTCCTCCGTTCGCGCGGAGACGTCTCTGTCGCCGCAACCCTGCGCGCCATGGTGCGCGCCGGCGACGGCAAGCTCGCGCTCGTCGAGCTGAAAGCGGTCGATGCCGCCTATCCGATGCTCGGCGAGTTGACACTGGAGCCGAAAATGCCGCTCGCCGATCTCCTGGCCGAGCGCGACGGCGCATTCGGCGCCGCGGTCGACTCGACGCTGCTGGCGCGGTTCGACCTCAAGCTCGGCGATCGCGTCAACATCGGCAACGCGACGTTCCAGCTGCGCAGCGTGGTTAGCGCGGAACCAGACAAGCTCGCCGTCAATGTCGGGCTCGGGCCGCGCTTTCTCACCAGCGAAGCGGGGCTGCGCGCCACCGGCCTGCTGCAACCCGGCAGCCTCGTGCGCTGGATCTACCGCGTCAAATTGCCTGACAATGCTGCCGACGATCGTTCCGCCGCGGCCTTCATTGCCGATGCCCGCGCCGCCTCGCCGGAAGCCGGCTGGGAAATCCGCAGCCGCAGCAACGCTTCGCCGCAACTTGAGCGCACCATCAACCGTTTCACGCAGTTCCTGACGCTGGTGGGGCTCGCCGCTCTCCTGGTCGGCGGTGTCGGCGTGGCGAACGCCGTGAAGAGCCATATCGACCGACGCCGCGAGGTGATTGCGACCTTCAAGGCGGTCGGCGCCACCGGCCGCGACGTCTTCACCATCTACACCACGCAGGTGATCGTGCTGGCCGCGCTCGGCTCGGTGATCGGGCTCGCCGCCGGCGCCGCGCTGCCCTATCTGATCTCCGGCCTGTTCGGCAACGTGCTGCCGCTGCCCATGGAGCCGGCGCTGCATTTCGACGAGCTGCTGCTGTCCTTCATCTATGGCCTTCTCACCGCGCTCGCCTTCGGGCTGTGGCCGCTCGGCCGCGTGCACGACGTGCCGGTCGCGGCGCTGTTCCGCGAAACCGTCGCCAGCGTCTGGCACCGGCCGCGCTGGCGCTACATCGCCCTGATGGTCGCGGTCATCGCCGCTTTGGTCGGCGTTGCGATCGGGCTTGCCTACGACAAGCGCGTCGCCGCCATTTTCGTGGCTTCGTCCGTCGCGGTGTTCGTGCTGCTGCGCGCCATCGCCGCCGGCATGATGGCAGCGGCGCGAAAGCTGCCGCGCAGCCGCTTCACCATGCTGCGGCTTGCGATCTCCAACGTCTACCGGCCCGGCGCGCTGACGCCGTCGGTAGTGCTGTCACTGGGCCTGGGGCTCGCCGTGCTTGTCACCATCACCCAGATCGACGGCAATCTGCGCCGCCAGTTCCTCGCCGCGCTGCCGGAACGCGCGCCGTCCTTCTATTTCATCGACATCCCCTCCTCCGAATCCGAGCGCTTTGGCGCGTTCCTCAAGCAAGTTGCGGCCGACTCGACGATCGAGGAAGTGCCGATGCTGCGCGGACGGATCGTCGCCGCGCGCGGCGTCAAGGCGGAGGAACTGAAGCCGTCGCATGACACCGAATGGGTGCTGCAGAGCGACCGCGGCCTGACCTATACCGGCGAGATCCCGAAGGGCTCGAAGATCGTCGAGGGCGAATGGTGGGGCACCGACTATCAGGGCCCGATCCTGGTCTCGATGGAGAAGAAGATAGCCGACGGCTTGAAGCTCAAGATTGGCGACGAGATCGTCGTCAATGTGCTGGGCCGCAACATCCCTGCGAAGATCGCCAATCTCAGAAACATCGACTGGCAGGGGCTCGGCATCAATTTCGTGCTGGTGTTCTCGCCCAACGCCTTCAAGGGCGCCCCGCACAGTCACGTCGCGACCCTGACCGAGGCCCATCCCGATTCAACCGACGACGCAGCGATCATCAAGCAGGTGGCCGATGCCTTCCCGATGGTGACGAGCGTGCGGGTGCGCGAGGCCCTGGAGACCATCGGCACCGTCGTCACCAATCTTGCGCTCGCCATTCGCGGCGCCAGCGCGGTCACCCTGATCTCGGCGATCCTGGTGCTGGGCGGCGCGCTTGCGGCCGGCCATCGCCACCGCGTCTACGACGCGGTGATCCTCAAGACACTCGGCGCCACGCGGGTGCGGCTGCTCGGCGCCTACGCGCTGGAATACCTGATGATCGGGTTTGCCACCGCGATCTTCGGCGTGATCGCAGGCTCCGTGGCGGCCTGGCTGATCGTGACGCGGCTGATGACGCTGAGCTTCGTCTGGCAGGCCGGCAGTGCCGCCGCCGTGGTGGCCGCCGCGCTGGTGGTGACGGTTGGTTTGGGACTCGCCGGCACACTGCTGGCGCTCAATCAGAAGCCGGCCACGGTGCTGCGGAATTTGTGACAAATTGAAGCGGGCCTCTGGTAGCCCACCGTTCCTCGCCTGCAACTTTGGGGTTAACCTGATTTAAGCCGGATTCCTTGCTGCAGAGCGACATTCAGCCGCGCGTGGAAGCTTGCTTTGAATGTGTTAGTTTCCCACATACCAGCTAAGCCAGAAACACCGTTTGATGACAGGATTTTAATGTCTGCAGGCGATAGGTTTCTGGGATAGATTCCTTCCCGGCGGCGCGAAACACTCGCGGCTTGCCGGGACTAACCAACGGGAATTCGACCATGTCGGACCTAGACCGTAACTATTCTTCCCCCTTCGGCCGGGCCGCCGGACGCGTTGATACCGCGGTCGTCGATGCTGGCCTGCGCGCCTACATGCTGCGCATCTACAACTACATGAGCATCGGCCTTGCCATCACGGGCCTTGCCGCGCTCGGCGTCTATATGGGCGCAGTGACCACCGACCAGGCCGGCGCCGCCGCCCGGTTCGGCAACGCCTACCTCACGCCGTTCGGCTACGCGATGTTCGTCAGCCCGCTGAAGTGGCTGTTCATCCTCGCGCCGCTGGTCATGGTGTTCGTAATCTCGGCCGGCATCAACCGGCTGCGGCCCGCGACCGCCCAGCTCCTGTTCTGGGTGTTCTCGGCGCTGATGGGCCTGTCGCTGTCGTCGATCTTCCTGGTGTACACCCACACCTCGATCGTGCGCGTGTTCTTCATCACCGCCGCGACGTTCGGTGCGCTGAGCCTGTGGGGCTACACCACCAAGCGCGACATCAGCGGGATGGGCTCGTTCCTGTTCATGGGCCTGATCGGCATCATCATCGCGAGCCTGGTCAACCTGTTCCTGGCGAGCTCGATGCTGCAGTTCATCGTGTCCATCGTCGGCGTGCTGGTGTTTGCGGGCCTCACCGCCTGGGATACCCAGCGGCTGAAGAACGACTACATCTACGGCTACGCCGCGCAGGGCGGTGACATTGCCGAGCGTGCGGCGATCTCGGGCGCACTCTCGCTCTACCTGAACTTCATCAACCTGTTCACGCTGCTTCTGCAGCTACTCGGCCAGCGCGACTAAGCGCCAACTGAGCGAACAACTCGAAGCCCCGGCCTCGCCGCCGGGGCTTTTTGTTTGAACTCCCTCGGTCGTCATGGCCGGGCTCGCCCCGGCCATCCACATCTTTCTATTCGCGGAACCAAAGACGTGGATGCCCGGCACAAGGCCGGGCATGACGAATGGAAACGGCGTTGATCCAGACCGGTCGGCTGGTATCTTGTGGCCCATGCCCGCCCTTGAAATCAGGCCTGCCGTCGAGGCCGACCTTCCCGCTATCACCGAAATCTACGAACACGCCGTGCTCCACGGCACCGCAACGTTCGAGCTGATCCCGCCCGATCTTGCCGAGATGACGCGGCGCTATCGCGCGCTTGTCGACGGCGGCTATCCCTATTTCGTCGCTACCCTCGGCGGGGAGGTCGCCGGCTATGCCTATGCCGGCGCCTACCGGCCGCGGCCGGCCTATCGCTTCACGGTGGAGAACTCGATCTATCTGCGGCCGGCCAGCCATCGCCGCGGCATCGGCCTGCGGCTGCTGCACCGTCTGATCGAGGAATGCGAGAAGCGCGGCTATCGCCAGATGATCGCCGTGATCGGCGACTCCGCCAATGCCGGATCGGTGGGTGTGCATACGGCTTGCGGATTCCAGATGATCGGGACGCACCCGAATGTCGGCCTCAAGTTCGGCCGCTGGCTCGACACCGTGATGATGCAGCGCGCGCTCGGCGAAGGCGCTGCGACGGTGCCGGCCCAGCCGTAATCAGACCACCGCGAGCTTGCGGTCGATCACCAGCAGCACGCGTTCGAGCTCGTGGCCGCGGCGCAGGATAAGGCCGGTGGCCGAAATCACGCTGTACATGCCCTGCTTGCGCGCGAGCCGCGGGTCCTTCTCGATGCGATAGAGCGGCACTTCGGTGGAGCGGCGAAACACCGAGAACACGGCGCGGTCTTTCAGGAAGTCGATGGCGTAGTCGCGCCACTCGCCGTCGGCGACCATGCGGCCATAGAGATTGAGGATACGGTTGAGCTCGAGGCGGTTGAAGGTGACACGATTGGGCGGCTGATTCGCAGCGGCAGGTCGCGCCGCTGCGCGAAGCTCGCTTGGTTCGGTGTCCTCCGAAATCATGCTCATGGAGCGCCTCCTGTCATCTCGATGACGACCTTGCTCCGAAAACCGGTCCCCACGCTTCGGGATCGTCATCCAGCCGACATGATTGCGCCGACTGCCCTCCTCCGCAAGGGGACGTTCGTAAATACCTCCCGCGCCGTGCGAATCGGCCGCATTCACGCAAAAGGCCGGAGTCACAGGATCGTTAGGCGAATCTTATTGCTGCCCCACTTCCGCCAACCGCCCGCCGTGCCCATTTGAGATATATGATTCTGCGTTGACCCGGTCCTTTCGGTTCCGGATTCCTCAGCCCCCAGCCCCCCGGGGCCGTCGGGACCGGGTCTATCGCACCGGGGTACGATCCCCCGAGACTGGGCCAACGAAAGTTGGTCCTTTTCTTTTTTGGGCGTTGGCACGCGAATGCCCGTTCGGCGCCGGCGCCAATCACACTCCCGCAACATGGCTACAAGGCGCGCACCCCGGACGTCCCGCGCGGCCTGGCGCCATAGAATTGAAATGACCAGTTGGTTAATGCAGCGGCGTGAACGCGGCGCCCAGCATGGGGCCCGGCTTGTCGCGGCTGCCGTCCTGGACCAGCACGGCCGCGGCGTCGATGCCGTCGTGCATCACGCTGTCGAGCGGCACCGTCCAGCTGCCCGGGCTGCCGTTGAAGTCGCCGACCTTGAGCAGGTTGCGCACCACATTGTGGTAGACGACCTCGCGCCCGCGATTCTCGCCGCGGCCGATTGCGATCGGCACTGCCTTCGAAATCGCGCACAGCCAGACCTCGCCGCGCGCCGGCGTCGATTCCTTGCCCGCAGCGACCGACACCGTGAGCTGCTTGCCCGATAGCGACATCGTCACCGGCAGCGACATCACCTTGTCGGCCTTGCCGGTGTCCTTGATCGCGCCTTCGATGCGCGCGCGATCGCTGCCGATCACATGCGCTGCGCCGTTGACGATCATCTGCGGCGTGTAGACGTCGCGATCGCCGCGCATGTGCGAATACGCTTTCTGCCGCGCACTGAAGCGGGAGTCAGCCAGCGTATCCTTCCAGCCGAGATAATCCCAGTAATCGATCGGCAGGCTCAGCGCGATCACCGACGGGTCCTTGGCGAGCTCGCCGAGAAGCTTGTCGGCCGGCGGACAGGACGAGCAGCCCTGCGACGTAAACAATTCCACCACGGCCTTCGGCTCGGCATGGGCGGGGCGGATAACGGCGACGAAGGCGCAAACGCCCAGCGCACCTGACCAACGAGAGATCGAACGAAAGGCCATTAACGCTGTCATAGGGGAGTCCGGGGTTTCCGAATCGCGGTTCGTGGTTATCCGTAGTTATACGGGCAGCTCGTGCCCCAGAACGAGCGAAGGCGGCTCTTGATAGGCCGCCTTCTTTCTAGCCGCTACTCACTTCGCAGTGAGCCATCGATCACAAATTCGCGTCAGGCCGCAAGCTTGCGCAGCACGTAGTGCAGGATGCCTCCGTTCCGGTAGTATTCGAGCTCATCCAGCGTATCGATGCGGCAGAGCAGCGGCACTTCGTGCCTGGAGCCGTCGGCCGAAGTGATTTCCGCCGTCAGCGTCTGGCGCGGCTTCAGATCGCCCTGCAGGCCGCGAATCGTCACCTTCTCATCGCCCTTCAGCCCGAGCGACGACCACGAAGCGCTGTTCTGGAAGGTCAGCGGCAACACGCCCATGCCGACCAGGTTGGAGCGATGGATGCGCTCGAAGCTCTGGCAGATCACCGCGCGCACGCCGAGCAGGCGCGTGCCCTTGGCCGCCCAGTCGCGCGAGGAGCCGTTGCCGTATTCGGCGCCGGCAAACACGACAAGCGGCACGCCCTCTTCCTGGTAACGCATCGCAGCGTCGTAGATCGACATCTGCTCGCCGTCGGGCCAGTGCTTGGTGAGACCGCCCTCGGGGATATTTCCGTCGGCGCCCTTGAGCATGAAGTTCTTGATGCGGATGTTGGCGAAGGTGCCGCGCATCATCACTTCATGGTTGCCGCGCCGCGTGCCGTACTGGTTGAAGTCGGCGGGACGCACCTGGTGTTCGCTGAGGAACCTTCCGGCCGGCGAGGTCAGCTTGATCGAACCGGCCGGCGAGATGTGGTCGGTGGTGATCTTGTCGCCGAACATCGCCAGAATCCGTGCGTCGACGACGTCGCTGATCGGCTCCGGCTGCTTCTTCATGCCTTCGAAATAGGGCGGGTTCTGCACATAGGTCGAGCTCATGTTCCAGCGATAGGTCTCGCTGGTGGTCGTCTTGATCTTGCGCCAGTTGGTGTCGCCCTTGAACACGTCGGCGTAGCGCTTCTTGAAGATCGAGGCCGTCACGAACTTCTTCATGAAGGCATTGATCTCCTTGGTCGTCGGCCAGATGTCCTTCAGGTACACCGGCTTGCCGTCCTTGCCATTGCCGATCGGCTCGACCGCCAGATCCTTGGTCACCGTGCCGGCAAGCGCGTAAGCCACGACCAGCGGCGGCGAAGCGAGATAGTTCGCCTGCACGTCGGGCGAGACGCGGCCCTCGAAGTTGCGATTGCCCGACAGCACGGCCGCGGCAACGATGCCGTTGTCGTTGATCGACTTGGAAATCTCCTCCGGCAGCGGGCCGGAATTGCCGATGCAGGTGGTGCAGCCGAAGCCGACCAGGTTGAAGCCGACCTTGTCGAGATCGGGCTGCAGACCGGAATTGGCGAGATACTCCGCCACCACCTGGCTGCCCGGGGCGAGCGAGGTCTTTACCCACGGCTTGGCCTTCAGGCCCTTGGCGGCGGCGTTGCGCGCAAGCAGGCCCGCGCCGATCAGCACGCTCGGATTGGACGTGTTCGTGCAGGAGGTAATCGCGGCGATCACCACGTCGCCATGGCCGAGATCGAAGTCGCGGCCCTCGACAGCATAGCGATGCGAGGCATCGCTGCCCTTCTTGTATTCGCTGGTCATCGCGGTCGCGAAACCAGAGGCAACGGATGGCAGCGCGATGCGGCCTTCGGGGCGCTTCGGGCCGGCCATCGACGGCACGACGTCGCCGAGGTCGAGCGTCAGCGTGGCCGTGAACACCGGGTCGGCCGACTTGTTGGTGCGGAACAGGCCTTGCGCCTTGGCATAGGCCGAGACCAGCCCGACACGGTCCGCCTTGCGGCCGGAAGTCTTCAGATAATCGATGGTGGCGGCATCGACCGGGAAGAAGCCGCAGGTCGCGCCATATTCGGGGGCCATGTTGCCGATGGTAGCCTTGTCGGCGACCGAGAGATGGTCGAGGCCGGGGCCGAAGAATTCGACGAACTTGCCGACCACGCCCTGCTTGCGCAGCATCTGCGTGACCGTGAGCACGAGGTCGGTCGCGGTGACGCCTTCCTTGAGCTGGCCCTTCAGCTTGAAGCCGACCACTTCCGGCAGCAGCATCGACAGCGGCTGGCCGAGCATGCAGGCTTCGGCCTCGATGCCGCCGACGCCCCAGCCGAGCACGGCAAGGCCGTTGACCATGGTGGTGTGCGAGTCGGTACCGACCAGCGAGTCGGGATAGGCGACTTCAAACGTGCCGGTCTTCTTGCCGACCGTCATCTTCTCCTTCTTCGTCCAGACGGTCTGGGCGAGATATTCGAGATTGACCTGGTGGCAGATGCCGGTGCCGGGCGGCACCACGGAGAAATTCGAGAACGCCTTCTGGCCCCATTTGAGGAATTCGTAGCGCTCCTGGTTCTGCTTGTATTCCTCGACCACGTTCTTGGCGAAAGCCTTGTTGTCGCCGAAGAAGTTCACGATCACGGAGTGGTCGATGACGAGGTCGACGGGGACCAGCGGATTGATTTTCTCCGCATCGCCGCCGAGGTTCTGCATCGCATTGCGCATCGCCGCGAGGTCGACGACAGCAGGCACGCCCGTAAAGTCCTGCATCAGGACGCGCGCGGGGCGGAAGGCGATTTCATGTTCGAGCTGGCGCTTCTTCAGCCACTTGCCGACGGCGACGATGTCGTCCTTGGTGACGCTGCGGCCGTCCTCGTTGCGCAGCAGGTTCTCCAGCACGACCTTCATCGAATAGGGGAGCTTCGAAATCCCCTTCAGACCATTCTTCTCGGCGGTTGGGAGGCTGTAATAGACGTAGGTCTTGCCACCGACCTTGAGGGTCTTGCGGCATTTGAAGCTGTCGAGAGAGATCATGTCAGAAAATCCCAGTTCATCATGATACCCGTTAAGGGTATTTGAGCACCGTCAAAGGGGTGGAGCCGAATGGCTTGCAGACACCGGTCCGGTGCTGCATCAAGGTTCGGGCTTATAGAATCTTTCTAGATGCGCCGCCACACCGACTATTGTGCTGCAGCATTGCGCCAGCAAAAAATTACGCGGCGGTACCCCTAGGAATTTGAGGGCTGTGAAAGGGCAACATGCGGCTCTCGGGGCGCGGCTTGAAATGTGTGCGGGGCGGCCGGCAGGTGTTTTCCGGGCTCGATTTCGAGAGCGCCGCGGGCGAGGCGCTGGCGGTGACCGGCCCCAACGGCTCCGGAAAAACCTCGCTGCTGCGGCTCATCGCGGGTCTGTTGCACCCGGCAGGCGGTGCGATCGAACTTGCCGGCGGTGACGCCGAGCTCACTTTACCCGAGCAGGCGCACTATCTCGGCCATCGGGACGCGCTGAAGCCGGCGCTTTCGGTGATGGAAAATCTTTCCTTCTGGCGGGATTTCCTCGGCGGCGAGACGGGGGATGCCGCAGCGAGCCTCAAGCGCGTCGGCATCGACCATGCCGCGCATCTGCCGGCAGGCTTTCTGTCGGCCGGCCAGCGCCGCCGGCTCTCGATTGCCCGCCTGCTTTCGGTGAAACGCCCGATCTGGCTGCTGGACGAACCGACCACCGCGCTCGATGCGGCGGGTCAGGCGGTCTTCGCCGGGTTGATGCGCGAGCATCTCGCGGCCGGCGGCCTGATCATCGCTGCCACCCACGCGCCGCTCGGGATCGAGGCGCGCGAATTGCGGATCGGAGACGCGGCATGACGGCGCTTGCCGCGCTGATGCGCCGTGACATCCGCATCGCGCTGCGCGTCGGCGGCGGGGCGCTGATCGGCGTGCTGTTCTTCCTCATTGTCGTGGTGCTGATGCCGTTCGCGATCGGGCCCGATCTGCCGCTGTTGAAGCGGCTCGGGCCGGCGATCCTTTGGCTCGGTGCATTGCTGGCGAACCTCCTGACGCTCGAACGCCTATTCACGGCCGATCACGAGGACGGTTCACTGGATCTGATAGTGATGAGCCGCATGCCGCTGGAACTCGCCTGCACGGCCAAGGCCCTGGCGCATTGGCTGGCCGCCGGCCTGCCCTTGATCGTGGCAACGCCGGTGCTCGGGCTGCTGCTCAACCTCGATGTCGAGGCAACGGCCGCGGTGGCGCTGACGCTGCTGGTCGGCACGCCGGCGCTGACCTTTACAGGGATGATCGGGGCGGCGCTTGCCGTGACCTTGCATCGGGGCGGACTGTTGCTGGCGGTGCTGGTGCTGCCGCTGTCGGTGCCCGTGCTGATCTTCGGGGTTGCGGCCTCGCAGGCGGTGATCGTGGGGCCGACGCCGTTTGGAACCCCGTTCTCGATCCTCTGCGCGATTTCGCTGGTCAGCTTTGTGGTCGGACCGTTTGCCGCAGCCGCCAGCCTCAAGCACGGGTTGGACTGACTTGACGTCGATCAACTCTTATCGAGGCGGCCTGGGCCAATTGAATGCAGCCGCCAGCCCCATTATCAGGATGCCATGACGCTGATCGATCTCGCCAATCCCACGCGCTTCCTGTCGCTGACCGCGCGCGTGCTGCCGTGGCTGATGGCCGCGACTGCAATCCTGCTTGCGGTCGGGCTCTATTTGTCGGCCCTGGCGCCGGACGATTATCAGCAGGGCGCGACGGTCAAGATCATGTTCATCCACGTGCCGAATGCGTGGCTGTCGATGTTCGTGTGGGGCGTGATGAGCATCGCGTCCCTCGGCACGCTGGTGTGGCGCCATCCGCTCGCCGATGTTGCGGCGAAAGCCGCAGCCCCGATCGGCGCCGCGTTCACTTTCCTCGCGCTGGTGACGGGCTCGCTATGGGGCCGGCCGATGTGGGGCACCTATTGGGAATGGGATGCGCGGCTCACTTCCGTGCTGATCCTGTTTTTGATGTATCTCGGCCTGATCGCGCTGTGGCGCGCGGTCGACGATCCCTCGCGCGCGGCGCGGGCCGCCGCAGTGCTGACCCTGGTCGGCGCCATCAACATCCCCATCATCAAATTCTCGGTCGACTGGTGGAACACGCTGCACCAGGGCGCCTCCGTGATCCGCATGGGCGGACCGACCATGGACCGCGCGTTCCTGGTTCCGCTGCTGGTGATGGCGGTGGCGTTCTCGCTGCTATTCGTGACGCTGCACCTGGCGGCAATGCGCAACGAGATTTTGCGCCGTCGTGTCCGCAGCCTGCAGATGATGCAAGCCAGCAAGCAGGCGGCATAATACGATGTCGCTCGGGTCCTACACGTCCTTCATCACGACGTCCTACGCACTGGTCGCGATCGTCGTTTTGCTCCTGATCGTCTGGATCGTGTTCGACTACCGTACCCAGCAGGCTCGCCTCCGCGAGCTGGAGGCCAGCGGCATCACGCGGCGCTCCGGCCGCGGCGCCATGGAGATTTGATGAGCACACAGGCAGGCGAGACCGCTCCGCGGACCCGGCGCTGGCTGGTAATGCTGCCGCTGATCGGCTTTGGCGTGATCGCGGCGCTGTTCCTGCTGCGCCTGTATGGCGGCGATCCCTCGAAAATTCCCTCCGCCCTGATCGGACGGCCGGCGCCGCAGACTGCGCTGCCCGCGCTCGAAGGCTTGACGCGCGACGGCGCTGCCGTACCCGGCCTCGAGCCCTCCGTGTTCAAGGGCAAGGTCAGCCTCGTCAACGTCTGGGCATCGTGGTGTGTGCCCTGCCACGACGAGGCGCCGCTGCTGACCGAACTCGGCAAGGACAGGCGGCTGCAGCTCGTCGGCATCAACTACAAGGACGTGGCGGAGAATGCGCGGCGTTTCCTCGGCCGCTACGGCAATCCGTTCAACGTCGTCGGCGTCGACGGCAATGGCCGCGCCTCGATCGAATGGGGCGTCTACGGCGTTCCCGAGACTTTTGTGGTCGG
>DATEJC010000050.1:0-2000 GCA_035278345.1 Bradyrhizobium sp.
TCGTAGCCGAAGCCGATCCGGTTGATGGCATAGCGGCAGACCGTGTAGCGATCCTCATAGGACAGCCCGACCGGGCGGCACATCCGCGTATGATACGAGTAGTATTTCGACAGCGGCGCGGAGGTGACGCCCTCGCCGATATTGGCCTCGATCAGCACATGCGGCTCGCCGTCAGGCTCGATGGCGCCGTCAACAGGGCCGACGAAGAGCGCGGCATGCGACCAGGTCGACTGCGTCAGATATTTGATGATGCCGGAAATCCGGTTGTTGCCTTCGACCAGCAGCACGTCGCCCGGCTGGATCACGCCGCGAAGATGCTCCGGATCGCTCGGCGTGAACGGCTCGTAGCCCGGAACTTCCTTCTGCAGGTAGCTCGCGATCCACTTGCCGATGGTATCGAGCATTACGCCCATAACTTCCCCCCAGCGGTTTTGGAACCGCCTTTTTCCTCCTTATCATGGTCGAAAGCTGTTGCAATTCGGTTCATCGCCCAAGGCGATCAATCATGATTGATTCACCATGAGTGTTGCTGCACCCGTATGAATGCGGCAAAGTTCGCAACATGTTCTCAGCCGTCTCAAGCCCCCGGAAACCATGACATGACAATGACGCGCCGCAACTTCCTGTCGGCGTCCGCGGGCGTTGCGGCAATGCCGGTACTGGGCCGGCCGGCATGGGGCGCCCCACTGCCGCGGGAAGCCGACATTGTCGTCATCGGTGCCGGCGCCGCCGGCGTCGCTGCGGCGCGGCGGATCGCCGCCGCCAATCGGAAAGTGATTGTGATCGAGGCAGCAACCCAGGTCGGCGGCCGCTGCATTACCGATGCCTCGACCTTCGACGTGCCGTTCGACCGCGGCGCCCGCTGGATCCACAATCCCGAAACCAATCCGATGATCAGGCTCGGCCGCGCCGCCGGGCTCGAGATCATGCCTGCTCCCTCGGGGCAGAAAATCCGCATCGGCCGCCGTAATGCGCGGGCGAGCGAGACCGAGGAGTTTCTGGCCTCGCTGGTCAAGGCCAACCGCGCCATCGATGAGGCCGCGCGCAGGTTCGACGTCTCCTGCGCGTCCGTGATGCCGAAAGACCTCGGCGACTGGGCGGCTACGGCCGAGTTCGTTCTGGGCGCCAGTTTTGCCGGCAAGGATCTCAAGGACATTTCCGTCGTCGACAAGGTCCGTGCGCAGGATCGCAATTCCGCGATCGCCTGCCGGCAGGGCCTGGGGACGCTGATATCCAAACTTTCCGAGCAGCTGCCGCTGTCGCTGTCGACGCCGGCGAGCCGTATCGAATGGGGCAATCGCGACGCCATCATCCAGACGCCGGCGGGCAGGATCCAGGCGCGCGCCGCGATCGTCACGGTGTCGACGAACGTTCTCGCGAGCGGCGCCATCAAGTTTGCGCCTGATCTCCCGAAGCGCGCGGTTGACGCCGCCGCAAAGCTCGGGCTCGGCAGCTACGATCACATCGCGCTGCAATTGTCGGGCAATCCGCTCGGGCTTGCGCGCGACGATATCCTGATCGAGCAGAGCAATTCGACGCGTACGGCGTTGCTCTATGCCAATATGGGCTCATCCTCGCTGTGCTCGATCGATGTCGGCGGCTCCTTTGGCCGCGATCTGTCGGCGCAGGGCGAAGCAGCCATGGTCGCCTTTGCAGTCGAATGGCTGACGAAGCTGTTCGGCAGTGACCTCGCGAAGGCGGTGAAGAAATCCACCGCTACCAGCTGGAACGCATCACCTTATGTGCAGGGCGCGATGTCGGTGGCGCCGCCCGGTGCCCAGCAGTTCCGGAAAATGCTGAGCGAGCCCGTCGGCTGTGTCTATTTTGCGGGCGAAGCCACGCATGAAACGCTATGGGGTACGGTTGACGGCGCCTGGGAAAGCGGCGAGCGCGCGGCGGAAGCAGCGCTGCGCCGCATCGGCGCCCTGCGCGAGGAGCCCGCAAAACCGCCGCCGGCCATGAAGCGGCGGAAGTCAGGCGATTTACCGCGTGCCGGCCTT
>DATEJC010000051.1:0-4473 GCA_035278345.1 Bradyrhizobium sp.
AGATCATCACCGCGATTGGCGGCGCTCGCTTTTCGTAACGGGCGGCTCGAGAATCACCTGCTTGAGATCGTCGCCGGCAACCGTCACGATCACAAAATTGAGTCGGCCATCGAGCCTCTGCAGAGAGCCGCTGATGGCCCGCCCATCCGTATTGCGCTCTGCAACGATGATCGCGTCAGTCATCTCCTGCCGAACCGCGTCGAGCGCGACCAGCACGCGACGCTCCTCCTCGCCGAACTCGCTCAGCGACGATTCAATCGAACCACCCGTCGACTGTCCCGCGGATGCATCTATGGCGTCCTCGAAGATCCGGCCGCCCCGCAGCGTCTTGACGCGAAAAACGGCTGGATTTGCTTGACCGTCGAAACTCGCATCGACCACGCGAGCCCCGGGGTGAAGCTTGGTCGCGATCGCAAGCGCGTCCTGCAACGAACGGGAGGCATCCCTGAAACGACGAAGCTCGAAATCGACGGAATTGTCGTTACCGCTCTCGCCGGCCTGCGTCTGCGCGGCAGTCGGCGCAAGCGCAGCCTTGGGATGAGCAGGCAACACGCCCGTCAGCATGAATGCGACAATCAATGGTCTGCCGGCTTTGCCAATCAAAGGCTCATCCCTCGAAAAAAACCTCAGGGAATACGAAGAACTCGTCGATTGGTTTCCTCCGGCATTTTCCCGGAACCAATGGAACGGTTCGCCATTGATTAACACACGACGAGCTTGAGAGGTTGATACCGATCACGATAGGCGTCGATCGCGAAATTTGTCAGGAGAAGTCGGCGCTTCTCCCCTTGCGCCATCATCTGCGTGATGTTGTCGACCAGGTAGCGCGCCGCTTCCTCGCGGTTACCGATATCCCCCGACATATCGAGGACGTTCCAGGCGATCTCGAAAGACTGTTGAAGTAATTCACTGTCGGTCATGCAAATAGAACGTGCCGACAATCGGGATGTTCCTCCGCCCAAACGCGCCTGGTCGTCAAGCACGCAGAGCACCGCCAATGACTGGATACGGTCGGGGCTTGGGGCTCTCGCCGGCTTCGAGCAGCCGCGATCTCAACAGGCGCGTTGTGCGGCGGACGAAAGACCGAATTTGCCGGCCCGCGCGACAACAGGTGCTCGTGCCGAACGGCGCGGGATGAAACCGCTATTCACGATGATGGGCTCGCTGTCGCCAAGTTGAGCACGCTCCTGAACCAACAGACTCATCACCGCACGCATCTTAAGGATGTCCCCCGCAACGAAGGAGCAATCCTCATCCCGCTTGATCTGGTCGTGCATGATGGCTTCCGCCTCCAGCATGCTGACCCTCAATGCTCTGATTTGCTTGCGAAGCTGGCTGATGCGGTTGTCCATTACGGCCTCCATTCATGGGCGGCCATCATAAGAACAAAACATGAACAAAGAGTCAAGAAGACGGAAGCAATGACGGCCCGAAGCGGTCCATCGCCCCGACGGGTCGCGCGAATACGCGCCCGATGACAGGCTCAGCGGGGCATGACAGCCGTGTTTGCAGCTACTCTATTGCGTCCGCCGCGGCTGCGCGCCGGCGGTTGGCGCGGCCCGCTGCGGCTCCGGCGCGGGCGTGCTCGAATTGCCGCCGCCGAAAATGACGCGGCTCGGGTTGCGGTCGAAATTGTTCACGGCGCGGCTGATGTCGCCGAGCGTGCGGCGGCCGTCTGCCATCAGTGCGCCGGAGCGCTTGTCGAAATCTTCGGCGAGATCCTTGATCGCCTTCACCATCGCCGCAAGTTCGCCGCCGGTGGCGCCGCCGCCGATCGAATTGAGGCCGAGCATCAGGCTGTCGGCCTTGCCCATCACGCCGTCGACGCGCGCCATCACGTTGTCGATCTTCTCGGAATTCCGCGCCAGCGCGCCGGTAAAGGTCTCCAGGTTATGCAGCGAGTTCTTTACCGACTGCTGGTTCTCGGCGACGAGCCGGTTGACGTTCTGCAGCGTGGCGCGGATCGCCTCGGTGACGTCCTGCAGCGCGTTGGGGTCGGCGGTCAGCACCGGCACGCCGTCATCGTCGAGCGGCACCGATGGCGCCGCCTCCTCGCCGCCCTTCAGCGAGATCGCGGCGACGCCCGTAAGGCCCTGGAACTCGAGGCCGACGATGGTGTCCTTGCGGATCGGGGCCTTGTTCTCGACCATCGCCAGCGCGACAACGCGACGCGGGTTGTCGAGCTTTACGGAGATGACTTCCCCTATCCTGATACCGTTGAAATTGACGCTGCCACCGTTGCGCAGGCCCGAGGCCGGGCCCTCGAAGACGACCCGCAGGGGGCTCCTCTGCTTGGTGGTATGCAGGCTCTGGAACCAGAGCACGAAGCCGAACGCAGCCGCGATCACCGCCAGCGTGAAGGCGCCGATCAGGACGTAGTTCGCCCGGGTTTCCATCGAATGCTCCTAAACCACCACGGCGCGGGCGCGTTTGCCGTTAAAGTATTGCTTTAGCCAGGGGTGCTGCGAGGCCTTCATATCGGCGATCGAACCTGCGGCGATGATCTTGCCGTTCCCCAGAACGGCAATGCGGTCGCATGCCGTGTAAAGGCTATCCAGATCGTGGGTTACCATGAAAACGGTCAGGCCCAAAGTACGCTGCAGGGTGCGGACCAGCTCGTCAAAGTCGCCCGCACCGATGGGATCAAGGCCCGAGGTCGGCTCGTCAAGGAACACCAGTTCCGGGTCGAGCGCGAGCGCGCGCGCCAGCGCCACACGCTTGATCATGCCGCCCGAAAGCTCCGACGGATAGCGGTCGGCGACTTCGGGGCGCAGGCCCACCATCACGAGCTTGGCGACCATGATCTCGTCGAGAAGTTTTTGCGAGACGTCGAGATATTCGCGCACCGGGAATTGGATGTTCTGCCGCACCGTCAGCGAGGAGAACAGCGCGCCCTGCTGAAACAGGATGCCCCAGCGCCGCTCCACTGCGCGGCGCTCCTTGGCATCAGCGGCATCGAGGTCGACGCCGAACACCTCGATGCGGCCGGCGACTTTCGGCACGAGGCCGATGATGGTGCGCGTCAGCACCGATTTGCCCGCGCCGGAGGGGCCGACGAAGCCGAGGATCTCGCCGCGCCGGACGTCGAGATTGAGGCCGTCGAGTATCCGCGTACGGCCGAACTGCACGGTGATGTCGCGGACCCGGATGATGGCGTCGGAAGCGGGTTGCAATGCCATGCTCAAATCCCGATCGACGCAAAGAAGATCGCGAACACGCCGTCCATCACGATCACGAAGAAGATGCCCTTCACCACGGACGACGTGGTGTGCTGGCCAAGCGATTCAGCGCTTCCCTCCACGGCCAGTCCCTCGACACAGGCGACGATGCCGATGGTGGCCGCCATGACCGGCGCCTTGATGAGGCCGACCACGAAATGATTGATCGAGATGGCGTCGCGCAGGCGGAGCAGGAAGGCCTCCGGATCAACGCCGCCATAGAGCCAGGCGACAAGGCCGCCGCCATAGAGCGCGGCCATGGCGCCGAGGAAGGTGAGGATCGGCAGTGCCAGCACCAGCGCCAGCATGCGCGGCAGCACCAGCACTTCGATCGGATCGAACCCCATGGTGCGTAGCGCGTCGATCTCCTCGCGCATCTTCATTGAGCCGAGTTCGGCGGTATAGGCGCTGCCCGAACGGCCGGCGACCATGATGGCCACCAGCAGCACGCCGATCTCGCGCAGCACCAGCACGCCCAGCATGTCGACGACGAAGATATCGGCGCCGAACTGGCGGAAGTGGAAAATGCCCTGCTGCGAGATGATGCAGCCGATCAGGAAGGTGATGAGAACGATAATCGGCACCGCGCGCCAGCACACCTGTTCCAGATGATGGATGGTGGAGGTCAGGCGAAAGCTGCGGGGATGGATCAGCACATTGCCGGCGGCAGCGAGCACCGCGCCGAGCATGTCGATCAGGCCGACGAAGGTGCCGCCGACGCCGACCACGCTGCGGCCGACCCCTTCCAGCATGCCGGAGATGGTCACCGGCTCGCTGTCGGCCGCCGGCGCGTCCTTTACGCGACGAACTTCGTTGACGAGGCTGGAATAGTTGGCCGAGAGGCCCGCGATCTGCGCCTCGACGCCGCCCTGCGTGGTCAGACTGCGGCGCAACCGCTCGATCAGCCAGGCGCCGAAGGTATCGAGCCGGGATACCTGCGAGACGTCGATGAAGATATTCGGCCGGCTGCCGCCGAGCTTTTCGGCATCGGTGACGATCTCCTCCAGCACCTGGGCATGGCGGGCTATCCAGGGACCGGCCGCGCAAAGCGCAAGCCCATTGCCCCGTGCAATCCGCTCCAATGTCGGGTCGCCGTTCAAACTGCCATCTCCGGCGCCGAAGCCCTGCGGGTTCCCCGCGGGGTCAGCGGCATACCGCCCCTCGTTCTCGAAACCGTCATGTACCAGCCATTCTGGGTCAGGACCAGCCAGCGCGCGGTTCAGAATCGCCAGACTTTAAAATGACTTCCGGCCCG
>DATEJC010000052.1:0-6106 GCA_035278345.1 Bradyrhizobium sp.
CCGTCGATGCGATGCTGGAGCTCCTGACATCGCGCGGCTATTTCGCCGAGCGGTCGCTGGCAACGGTGACCTATCTCTCGCTGCGCATGGGCCGGCCGCTGTTTCTGGAAGGCGAGGCCGGCGTCGGGAAGACCGAGATCGCAAAAGTGCTGTCGGCTGCGCTCGGCCGCAATTTGATCCGCCTGCAATGCTACGAAGGCCTCGACGTTTCCTCTGCGGTCTATGAGTGGAATAGTGCCGCACAGATGATCGCGATCCGACTGTCGGAAGCGGCAGGAGAGACTGACCGCGAGCAGCTGTCGTCGGATATCTTTGCCGAGCGCTACCTGATCAAGCGGCCGCTGCTGCAGGCGCTGGAGCCGGATGTCGCCGGCGCACCGGTGCTCCTGATTGATGAGCTCGACCGGGCCGACGAGGCGTTCGAGGCGTATCTGCTCGAAATCCTCTCCGACTTCCAGGTCACCATCCCCGAATTCGGCACGGTGAAGGCGCCGCATCCGCCGATCGTGATCATCACCTCCAACCGTACCCGTGAAATCCACGACGCGCTGAAGCGCCGCTGTCTCTATCACTGGGTCGACTATCCGTCGGCCGAGCGCGAGCTTGCCATCATCAAGAGCCGCGTGCCCGGCATCTCGGCAAAGCTGTCGCAGCAGGTGGTGCGCTTCGTGCAGGCGCTGCGCGATCAGGATTTCTACAAGTCGCCGGGCGTTGCCGAGACCATCGACTGGGCCACGGCGCTCACCGAACTCGACGCCCGTTCGCTGACCCCGCAGGTGGTCGGCGATACCCTCTGCGCGTTACTGAAGTATCAGGACGACATCGCGCGCATGCAGGGCGATGGTCTGCAAAAGGTTTTGAAGGAAGCGACCAGCGAGGACTGACCTCCGCGTCATTCCGGAGCGATGCGAAGCATCGAACCCGGAATCTCGAGATTCCGGGTCTGGTTCTTCGGACCATCCCGGAATGACAACGGGAAAGAGATGCCAACGGCCATCGACCACCTCAATCCGCCCACGGGCAACATGGCCGACAATGTCGTCGGCTTTGCCCGTGCGTTGCGTGCGGCCGGTCTTCCCGTGGGGCCGGGCTCCGTTATCGACGCCATGAACGCGCTGCAGGCGATCGACATCGGCAACCGCGCCGACGTCTACACCACGCTGGAAGCAATCTTCGTCAAACGCCACGAGCATGCGCTGATCTTCGCGCAGGCCTTCGCGCTGTTCTTCCGCGCCGCCGAAGAGTGGAAGCACATGCTCGATTCGGTGCCGCTGCCGGATCACGCCAAGAAAAAACCGCCGCCGGCCTCCCGCCGGGTGCAGGAAGCGATGGCGCAGCCGGCCATGCGCGAGGAGATGCCGCAGGCGCAGGAACAGGAGCTGCGGCTTTCTGTCTCCGACAAGGAAATTTTGCAGAAGAAAGATTTCGCCCAGATGAGCGCGGCCGAGATCGCGCAGGTTCTGCGCGCCATCGCCAGGATGAAGCTGCCGCAGGCCGAACTCGTCACCCGCCGGCATCAACCCGATCCGCGCGGGCTTCGCCTCGACATGCGCCGCACCATCCGCCGCAGCCTGCGCACCTCGGGCGAGATCATCGACATCCGCAAGCTTGGAAGGATCGAGAAGCCAGCGCCGATCGTGGCGCTGCTCGATATTTCGGGATCGATGAGCGAGTACACCCGGCTGTTCCTGCATTTCCTGCACGCCATCACCGACGCCCGCAAACGTGTCTCCGTCTTCCTGTTCGGCACGCGGCTGACCAACGTCACGCGGGCGCTGCGCGCCAAGGATCCGGACGAGGCGCTGGCGAGCTGCTCGCAATCCGTGGAAGACTGGGCTGGCGGCACCCGCATCGCCACCTCCTTGCACACCTTCAACAAGCTGTGGGCGCGGCGCGTGCTGGGGCAGGGCGCCATTGTGCTGCTGATCTCCGACGGGCTCGAGCGCGAGGCCGACGACAAGCTCGCCTTCGAGATGGACCGGCTGCATCGATCGTGCCGGCGGCTGATCTGGCTCAACCCGCTGCTCCGCTACAGCGGCTTCGAGGCCAAGGCGCAGGGCATCAAAATGATGCTGCCGCACGTTGACGAATTCCGTCCGGTGCATAATTTGAGTTCTATCGAAGGGCTGGTCGCGGCGCTTTCGGCGCCGCCTCCGCCGCACCACCGCAGCCTGATCCGCTCCGTAGCCTGAACGAGGGCCCGCCATGCTCAATCGCGACGAGGACATCCTGAAAGCCGCCGAGGACTGGCAGAAGGCCGGCCATGGCGTCGCACTTGCTACCGTCGTCGAGACCTGGGGCTCGGCGCCACGTCCCGCAGGCTCCAGCCTCGTCATCAATGATGACGGCACGTTCTTGGGCTCTGTGTCCGGCGGCTGCGTCGAGGGCGCCGTGGTCACCGAGGCGCTGGACGTGATTGCCAGCGGCAAGCCCAAAATGCTGGAGTTCGGCGTTGCCGACGAGACCGCCTGGAATGTCGGCCTGTCCTGCGGCGGCACCATTCGCGTCTTTGTCGAGAAGGTCGGGTAGCCGTGAAGATCGAGATCCTCAAGGAATTGAACGCCGAGCGCGCCGCGCGCCGTCCTGTGATTGTCGTCACCGATACCGCCAGCGGCGAGCAGCGCCTGGTCAAGGCCAAGGACATCGCGGGCGATCCGCTGCGCGCCGAGCTTTCCAAGCAGCTGCGCATGGGCAAGAGCGGCAATGTCGAAGTCGCCGGCAAGAAGCTCTTCCTCAATGTCCACGCGCCGACTGCAAAACTCGTGATCGTCGGCGCGGTCCATATCAGCCAGGCGCTGACGCCGCTGGCGCGCTCGCTGGATTACGACGTCACCGTGGTCGATCCGCGCACCGCCTTTGCAAGCCCCGAGCGTTTTCCCGATGTGCCATTGGTCGCCGAATGGCCTGACGTTGCGCTGCCGCCCCTCAATATCGATCACTACACCGCCTTCGTCGCGGTGACGCATGATCCCAAAATCGACGATCCAGCGCTGCTGCATGCCTTTGCCAGGGATTGCTTCTATATAGGCGCGCTCGGCTCGCGGAAGACGCATGCCAAGCGGGCGGAACGGTTGCGGGCGCAGGGCGCGTCCGAGGCGGACATCGCGCGCATCCATGCGCCGATCGGCCTCGACATCGGCGCGGTATCGCCGTCGGAGATCGCGGTCGCCATCATGGCCGAGATCACCGCGCAGCTGCGACTGCCGCCCAAGGAAAAAGAACAGGCGGCATGAAGTTCGGCCCTGCCAGTCCAAAAGAAGCGATCGGCGGCGTGACGGTGCACACGCTGCGCCAGGGCGCGCTGGTGCTCAAGAAGGGCACGACCATCGGCGCTGGCGAGGTCGAGGCCCTGGAGAAGGCTGGCGTCGAGGAGATCGTCGTCGTCCGGCTCGAGCAGGGCGATGTTTCCGAGGACGTCGCGGCCGGCGGCATCGCGCAGGCGGTGGCAGGCGAGGGCGTCAATGTCGAGCGCGCCTTCACCGGACGATCCAACTTGTTTGCGGCGCGCGCAGGCGTGCTGGTGGTCGACCGCGCCGCGGTGGATCGCATTAACGGCGTCGATGAAGCGATCACGCTTGCCACACTGCCGGCGTT
Organism: Bradyrhizobium sp.; assembly: GCA_035278345.1. Taxonomy (GTDB): domain Bacteria; phylum Pseudomonadota; class Alphaproteobacteria; order Rhizobiales; family Xanthobacteraceae; genus Bradyrhizobium. The sequence continues at coordinate 3,595 of DATEJC010000052.1, forward strand.
CAAGCCGGTCGTCGAAGGCGAGATGATCGCAACCGTGAAGTTGATCCCGTTCGGGGTGGAAGCAAAGCTTCGCGATGCGGCCTTAGCGGTCGCCGGCAAGGATACGCTCCGCGTTGCGCCCTATGTCATCAAGAAGGTCGGCGTGGTCTCGACCCAGCTTCCCGGACTTGCGCCGAAGGTGATCGACAAGACGCTGCGCGTCACCGCCGAGCGGCTGGCGCCGGCGGGCGCGACCATCATTGCCGAACGTCGCGTGCCGCATGATGAAACCGTGCTTGCGGCATCGATCAAGGAATTGCTGGGGCTTGGCGCTGAGCTCGTGATCGTGTTCGGCGCGTCCGCGATCGCCGACCGCCGCGACGTGATTCCGGCGGCGATCACCGACATCGGCGGCGCCGTCGAGCATTTCGGCATGCCGGTCGATCCCGGCAATCTGCTGCTGATCGGCAGCGCCGGCGGAGTGCCCGTGCTCGGCGCGCCCGGCTGCGCGCGCTCGCCGGTCGAGAACGGCTTTGACTGGGTACTGATGCGGCTTCTCGCCGGCCTCAAGGTGTCGCGCGCCGATCTTACCGGCATGGGCGTCGGCGGTCTCTTGATGGAGATCGTGACGCGCGGCCAGCCCCGTAGCGCCCCTGACACCGAGGATAACCGCAACGTTGTGGCCGTCGTTCTTGCCGCCGGCCGCTCGACGCGGATGGGCGGGCCGAACAAGCTGCTCGCCGAGCTCGACGGCAAGAAGCTTGTGCGGATCGTGGCCGAGCAGGCGCTGGCCTCGAAGGCGACGGAGGTCATCGTCGTCACCGGACATCAGGCTGAGCTGGTCGAGCAGGCGCTCGAAGGGCTGAAGGTGAAATTCGTGCGCAATCCGGAGTTTGCCGGCGGACTTGCAAGCTCGGTGAAAGCCGGAATCTCTGCAGTATCCGAAAAGGCTGACGGCGCCATCGTCTGTCTTGGCGACATGCCGCTGATCGATGCGCAACTGATCGATCGGCTGATCGACGCGTTCGCGCCGGACCGCGGCCATCTCATCACCGTGCCCGTCGCCGAAGGGCGCCGCGGCAATCCCGTGCTTTGGTCGCGCCGCTTCTTCAAGGAATTGATGACGCTCGACGGCGACACCGGCGCGCGGCATTTGATCACCAAGCACGCTGAGGCGGTCACCGAAGTCCCGGTCGAAGGCGAGAGCGCCTTCCTCGACATCGACACGCCGCAAGGACTGGAAGCCGCGCGGCGAGGCTGAGCCGCCGTGGCCAGCGCTTTTCAATCTCCCATTCACCAAGTGGAAACGACCCCGCCCTAGATTCGCGCCGGGTTTGCCTTGGGGGAGGGGATTTTGATCGTTTCGACGAGGCGGGCGCGGCGGCGTACGCTGCTCATTCTTGCGCTGACCTTGCTGCTGGCTGCCTCGCGCTTTATCACCGAATCCTGGGCCGCCGGCGCCTTTGCGGTCGGCAAGTGCGGCGCCTACGGCCAGGCCTATGACTATCCCGCCGAGGATACCGCACGTGTCGCGGCATTGAAGCAATGCAAGGGCCAGTGCACGACGGTGACCATGAAGCGCAGCTGCGCGGCGCTGGCGATTGATCTGAAGAATCCCTGCGGCGCGCACGGCTATGCTGTGAAGCCAAAAATTTCCGCCTCGCTCAATGCCGCCACCCGCAAATGCTACGAATTCGGCGGCAAGGAATGCGTCATTCGCGCCTGGGCCTGCGACGCGAGGGGATGACGGCGGGCTGCCGTGCCGGCTAAGCTCCCGTTCATGCAATTCGACACCAAGATCGCGGTCGTGATCCGGACCGATTTGGAAGCGTGGCAAAAACTCAACGTCGCTTCCTTCCTCGCCGGCGGAATCGCCGCGAAATTTCCCGAATGTATCGGCGAGCCCTATGCGGACGGGTCGGGTACGAACTACCTTTCGCTGATCGGCCAGCCGATCCTGATCTACGGCGCCGATCGCGCGGCGCTGTCGCGCGCGCTCGAACGCGCGCTCGCGCGCAATGTGATGCCCGCCGTCTATACCGAGGACATGTTCAGGACCACGCATGACGCCGCCAACCGCGAGGCGGTGAGGGCGGTTGCGCGTACCGACCTCAACCTCGTCGGCATCGCCATGCGCGCCGAACGCAAGGTGGTCGACAAGATCATCGACGGGCTGAAGTTTCACAGCTAGCGCGGCCAGGGATGCCGGTCCCGATCCGGTGACGCCGGCTCTGCGCCCTGCGTCGACTGATGTCCGGCTTCCACGAAAGCCCATACCTAAACACCGCTCACGTCGATGTGACGCCCGATCGTCGATGTCTTTGTTGACTATGACTGACCGGTCAGTCATATAAAGGTCATGACCAAAGCACGCAGCAGAACCAAAAGCCGCCCCATATCCACGCGCCGCCGCGTCACCAGCAGGGCGGCACGCGCCAGCGACCCCAAAGTCGTGTCGGGCGAATTGCCACTGAGCAAGCTCAACCGCGCCGAACGCGCGGCGGAGCGGCGGCAGGCGATCATCGAGGCGGCG
>DATEJC010000053.1:0-8112 GCA_035278345.1 Bradyrhizobium sp.
CACGCAGGCTCGGCTCGACATGCTGCGCCGCGGCCTGATCGTCGGCGCCATGATTGCCGCGACGCTGGCGATCGCGGGCTATTTCAACCTCGTGCCGGGCGGGCGCGACATCCTCACGCTCTACGACCGCGCGCGCGGCACATTCAAGGACCCGAACGTGCTGGGCGCGTTCCTGATCCTGCCCGCGCTGTTCGTGCTGCAGAGCGCGGTGTCGGACCGACTCGGAAAATCGTTGTGCAGCGGCCTCGCCTTTGCCGTCATGGCGCTGGCGATCCTGCTGGCCTTCTCGCGCGCCGCCTGGGGCGGTCTTGCGATCACCGCCGCCTTCATGCTGGGCCTGATGGTATTGACGAGCAACTCGCACAAGCAGCGCTCGCGCATCATCGTGACGGCGCTGGTCGCCGTGATCCTCGCGGCGGTGCTGGTTGCCGTGCTGCTGTCACTCGACAGCGTAGCGCAGATGTTCAAGCAGCGCGCCAGTTTCGAACAGGGCTATGACAGCGGCCGCTTCGGCCGCTTCGGCCGCCACGTCCTCGGCGCCGAGATGGCGCTCGACCTGCCGTTCGGCATCGGGCCGCTGCAGTTCAACCGTTACTTCCCCGAGGACACCCACAATTCGTATCTCAACGCCTTCATGTCCGGCGGCTGGCTCGCCGGCGTGTGCTATCCCGCGCTGATCTTCACGACCGTCATTGTCGGCTTCCGCTACATCTTCGTGCGCGTGCCCTGGCAGAAGACGTACCTCGCCATCTTCGCCGCCTTCCTCGGCACCGTCGGCGAGAGTTTCATCATCGACACCGACCACTGGCGGCATTTCTGGATGATGCTGGGCTGCATGTGGGGCATGTTCGCCGCCGCGCAGCGCTGGCAATCGACCGCGCCTACGACTTCTCCACCGTGAACGTCAGGCCAGCATTGTGCTCAAGCCGTTTGATCAGCTTGTGCTGCATGGCCGCACCCGGCGTCCAGATGCCCGGCGCGACATCGGCCGCGTCGCGAAGCAGGCACATTGCGCATTCCGCGATCATCTTTGACGTCGAGCCGTAGCCGGGATCGCGGTCGCCCTTGACCGCGGCGCGCGCCTGCCGGCCGTCGGTTGCGATCGCAACGAACAGGAGATCATAGTAACCGCTCTCGCGTTCCTCCTTCGACGGCCCCTCGCCCGGCTTGGGCACGTCGTTGCCTGAAAGCTTGTTGTTCGCCGCCATCACCTTCTTGGCGACAGCCTCGCCCTGCTCGCCTGGGCCCGTGATCACCATCTCGTCGTAGACGAAATCCTTCCCATACGGAAAACCCAGCAGCATGTTGGAGCGATGGACGTTGCGCGTGTTGATGTTCGCCATCACGAACGGCGCGGTCCAGGTCTTGAGCTCCTCGTCGTAAGCGGGCCGGTTGCCCGGCGGCTGTTTCGGCCCCTCAAAGCCCGGCGTCAGCGAGAACGGATTTTTCAGCAGCGCCACCAGACTCAGATCCTTGGCGGCAGCTTCGAAGATCGCGCGCATGCTTGCCGCGGTGCCGCCGGAGAACGTGCCCTTCATGTCGCGCACACGGCCCTTGACGCGGGGCGCTGCCGCGCCGAACGCCTTCTTCGCCTCCTCCTGCGCGCAGAACACGCCGAGCTCGAACGGCAGCGAGTCGTAGCCGCAGGAGAACACGATGCGCGAACCGCTCTTCCTCGCGGAGGCCTCATACTCTTCGATCTTCTGCCGCATCCAGGTCGGTTCGCCGCAGAGGTCGAAATAGTCAACGCCGGCGGCAACGCAGGCCGCGAGCAGCTCGTTGCCATAGAGCATGTACGGCCCGACGGTGGTGATGACCGATCTGGTCTGCGCCACCATCGCCTTCAGCGAGGCGGGATCGCCGGAGTCGGCGACGATCAGCGGCAAGTCGCTGGGCGCGCCGATCGCATCGCGCACGGCGGCGAGCTTGTCCTTGCTGCGTCCGGCCACCGCCCACTTCAGCGTGCTGTCACCCTTGTAATGCCCGGCGAGATATTCGGCGACGAGCTGGCCAGTGAAGCCGGTGGCTCCGTAGACAACGATGTCGAATTTTGGCGAAGACATATTTTAATCCCTTGGACTCTCAGTTCGTCATTGCGAGGAGCGAAGCGACGAAGCAATCCAGCTTCCTTTGCTGCGGCAAAGCTGGATTGCTTCGCTTCGCTCGCAATGACGGCGCTACTTCTTCCCTGCGTAACTCACACCCATCCCCGCGCGCACGTCGGCCTGGATGCCGTACGACGCGATCGGATAGCGCAGGCCGTTTTTCGCAAGCTGCTTCATCCCCACGATGGCCTTGGCGAGATACGCCGGCGGCAGGGCCATTAGCATCTCTTCGTCCGGCACGCCACCATACCGCCGCTCGGCAAAACAGGGCAGCGACAGGCTCGGCTCGCGCGTCTTCAGCGCCCGCCCCCAGGAATCCGCGCACGCGGTCTCGCCGACCACGCCCCATTCGAACTTCCTGTAGCCGGTATATTGCAGCCCGTTGATCAGGATGATCATCTGCCCGGGCGTCGCATAGACGAGGCAAATATCGGGCGGATTGAGCCGGCCGCTGGTGAGCGGGCTCACCGCAAGCGCCTTGTACTGGCCGAACGGCACCACATCGAGCGCCTCCTGCCGCTTGCGCGCGTCTTCCGCCGTGCCATGCCACACGCCAACGTAATTCTCGCCGGCCAGGAATTTCTCGTCCGTCGGCGCCAGTCCAATCACCGCGCGGCACTGCGCGCCGACGAGATCGTCGCCGGTGATGCCGACGGTCCAGCCCAGGCGCGAGGCCATGCTGACGATCTGGTCGGTGGTGTGGATCGCGCTTGGCCGGCGGATTTTCGGGATCGCCGCCATCTCCTCCACGCTCGCAAATAACTTCATGCCGATTACGGTCGTCTTCAGCCGCAGCAGGCTGTTGAGATCGGCCACCATGCCGGCAAGGTCGAATTGTTCGGGCGGCGATTGTTGTTGCATGGCGTTTCTCTCCCGGATGATCGTTGCGCCGAGTCTAGCCGGATTGATCGGCGGATGCGACCGCTCTATTGCGGCCCCGGCAGCAGTTCGTCGGTGCTGCCTGAAACGCGATAGGCGATCAGGCCGAGCCACTCGCGCACACCGGTATCGACGAGCTGCAGCCCATCATCGGCGATGACATAGTATTTGAAGAGGTCTTCCTTCGTGCCGGTCTTCCAGTCCACCGGATAGGCCTCGACCGCAAATCCGGCCTTGCGGAACAGCCCGATCGCGCGCGGCATGTGATAGGCCGACGTCACCAGCACCCAGCGTTCGCCCGGTTTCGGCTTGACGATCTGTTTGGAGAATTCGGCATTCTCCTTCGTGTTGCGCGATTGCCGTTCCATGATGAGGCGCGACTTGGGAATGCCGAGCCCCTGAAACAGCGCGGTGGCGTAGTCGGCTTCCTTGGCATCGTTGGAGATCAGGTTCGAACTGCCGCCGGTGTAGACGAGGCGCGCATTGGGATAGCGATGGGCCAGCGTCGCACCTCCGATGATGCGGTCGGCCGCCGCCGTTATCACGGGCACGCCGTGGGCGACCGACAGATCGGCATCGATCGGTCCTCCCAGCACGATGATCCCATCAGGCTCGCCGCGCGAGCTGTCCCACACCGGAAAGCGCTGCTCCAGCGGGTAGAGCAGGAAGTTGCCGAGCGGCGAGAACGCGCAGACGGCGAGCAGAACGAGCGCGACGGCCATGAGCCCGCGCCCTGCCCGCGCAAACCGCGTCAGGAGCAGCAGCGCGCCGATGAGGCCAAGCGCAAGCAGGAAATTGGTCGGCAGCGCCATATAGCCGACCGTCTTGGACATTACGAAAAACAAGAACACCCCTGCGAAAAGTCTGCTACAGCGTCATACGCTGCCACAGCCACAATAAAAAGACCGCGCATGACCCATCATCATCTGCATTCCAGCCCCGAAACCTGCCATTGGGGCTTCTTCGAAGCCAAGCTGAAGCCGGTTCTGACCGTCAAGAGCGACGACGAGGTCACGATCGATACCGTCAGCGGCGGTCCGGACGTGCTGCCGGACAAAAGCAAATTCCACATCCCGCCGGAGCTGTTCGATATTCACGTCAAAAACGAGCGCATGGTGCCCGGCCACATCCTGACCGGCCCTATCGCCGTCGAGGGCGCGATGCCCGGCGACGTGCTGGAGGTCGACATCCTCGATGTCCAGCTCCGCCAGGACTGGGGTTACAATCTCATCAAGCCGCTGTCAGGCACCCTGCCCGACGATTTTCACGAGACGCGAATCCTCAACATCCCGCTTGACCGCGAACGGATGGTCGGCCGCCTGCCATGGGGCCTGGACCTGCCGCTAAAGCCGTTCTTCGGCGTGATGGGCACCTCGCCGCCGCCGGCCTGGGGCCGCATCACCTCGCTGATCCCGCGCGCCATGGGCGGCAATCTCGACAACAAGGAGCTCGGCGCCGGCGCGAAGCTCTATCTGCCGGTGTTCGTGCCGGGCGCGCTTTTCTCCTGCGGCGACGGGCATGGCGTGCAGGGCGATGGCGAAGTCTGCGTCACCGCGATCGAGACCGCCCTGCAAGGCCGCTTCCGCCTCACGCTGCGCAAGGATCTGAAGCTGGCCTGTCCCCGCGCCGAGACTGCCGACCACTACATGACCATGGCAATGGATCCCGACCTCGACCAGTGCGTGGTGCGCGCGTTGCGCGACATGATCGTGCTGCTGGGCGAGAAGCGTAACCTGTCGCGCGAGGACGCCTACACGCTGTGCAGCCTCGCCGCGGATTTGCGCGTGACGCAGACGGTCAACGGTTCGAAAGGCATTCATTGCATGATCGCGAAGTCAGTCGTGCACGGGTGAATCGCGAGACTCGTGATTCGTTATCGTGCGTTGCTGCCGGGCCACACCGACTTCGGATTTGATTGCATCGCATCACCATTGCGCGAGCAAATCGTGAATTGCGAAGCACCCCGCAGGGGCTGCATCAAGCGACGCGCTCACCATATCCGCCCGTGAGCATGTGCGGGGGATCCGGACGTAAGTCCGGCGGCGGGCGAACACGCTCAAATCAGGATTTGTGCGCAAGACGGGTTTGCCGATGCAGAGCGGCTTGCCCGGGCCGAACGATTCTGCGGCCGAATGGGGTGGCGATGCTATTGCGAATGCTGACTAGCCCGGTGGTCTGGACGATGATCGTTCTGATCATGTCCAGCCTCGGAATTTATCGAGAGTTGTTCTGATCGAAGGCGCCGCGCCGGCGAACGGCGGGCGTCGGCATCGATATCTCCAACCACTCCGATCACAGCGAAGCGACCGCTATCAAAGGTCGCATCATTCATCCAGATGAACGTGCGTTTATGTTCGTTACGCGCCGCGAGCCCGCGCGCGTGTGCAACTTTTGTCCGCCCTCCCTGTTGGCATTGTGCCCAATCAGAATGAAGGAGGGACGCATGAACAAGACAGCCCTTGTTTTGGCAACCGTCGGCACGCTCGGCCTGAGCGCGGTCGCAGCGCCCACGCCGGCGGAAGCCCGCTGGCGCGGCGGCTTCGGTCCGGCACTCGCCGGCGGATTGCTCGCCGGCGCCGTGATCGGCGGACTGGCCTCGTCGGCCTACGCCTACGGTCCGGGCTATGGTTACTACGGCTATCCCGGCTACTACGACGACGACTACGCGCCGGCCTATTACGGCGGCTACGATCCGTATCCCTGGGGCGGCTACACCACGACCTACTACTCGACGAGTTATGCGCCGGCCTATTACGGCTACGGTTATCGTCGCGTCGTGCGCCCGGCGTATGCCTATTACGGCGGATCGTTCCCGCGGCGGCACTTCTATCACTATCGCTACCGTCATTGGTGAACTGAAGCCGAAAGATCCGCTTGGCGCTTCAGGTTGGAGCGCGGAAGCGGAATCCGGGTCGGCGCCTTTTCCGGCGTCGGCCCCAAGTTCGACTTGCGCCGATAGTTTCGTTTCGGAACCGCGCAACTCCTCGCAGGCACGGGAACGATGGTGTCGGCGCTCCGTTTTCCCCGGATATCGGAAAACTCGGATGATGGGCTCGTCTGTCTCGCGCTCTGTCGTTCGAAAGTACCGTGTCACGAAATGCTGCAAAGCAAATGGAGGATTTATCGATGAAGAGCACGAGTAAGAGCAGGTTCCTGCTGACCACAGCAGTGCTGCTCGCCGGCGTCAGCCTGGCGTCGGCGCAAGGCATGCGCGAAGGTGGCGGCGGTGGAGCGGGCGTTGGCGGCGGAGCCGGCGGCGCTGGCGGAATGAGCGGCGGCGCTGGCGGCGGCGCTTCGGAACACAGCAAGTCGCCGGGCGGCGGAATTTCGCAAGGCGCAGGCGGTGCTTCCCGCAGCGAAGGGATGACACAGGGCCGAGGCGGCGGACGGGCGGAGAGCCCCGCAGCCGCGCCGTCGCGCGGCGAAGCCATGCGCGATAGCGGCCGCGCCGCCGGCAAGGCGGACCGCGGCGAGCGGCAGACCATTGGTCAGGGCCGCAGCGAACGCGACCAGACTCGCCAGTCTCAATCCGAACGCGAGAAGGGCAGCAAGGGCCAGACCATCGGTCAGGGCCGCAGCGACCGCGATCAGGCGCGTCAGTCCAAGTCCGAGAGCGACAAGCGCGGACAGAAGGACCAGACCGTCGGCCAGAGCCGCAGCGATCGTGACCAGATGCGTCAGTCCGGCAAGCAGGACAAGAGCACGACCACAGGCGCCAATACCAGGGACAACGCTGCCCAAGGCAAGAACGCGCAGGGCAAGAACGCCCAGGGTCAGAGCACGACGACGACCGGCGCCAACACCCGGCCGAGCAACGCCCCTGCCACGCAGCAGGGCCAGGGCACAACGACGGGCGCGAATACTCAGGGACAGGTCAACACCCAGGCGCAGACCCAGGGTGGGACTACCCAGAGCATGTCGGGCCGCGTGCAGGTGAGCGCGCAGCAGCAGACAAGGCTGCAGCAGTCGGTGCTGAATTCGCGCAACGTGGCGCGGGTTAACGCCAGCTCGATCAACTTCCGGGTCAATACCGGCGTGTTCGTGCCGCGGAACATCTCCGTGGTTTCCGTCGCCGCGTTCCCGGTGCTGATCGACCTCTATCCGGACTTCCGCGACGACAGCTTCTTCGTGGTGGATGACGAGATCGTCGTCCTCGATCGCAGCCGCAGGATCGTCGACGTCGTTCCGGCCGGACCGCGCAGGCACTTTGCCGGCGGCGGCCATGTCAGCGGTGGCGGCAGCGTCGCTGCGCTCAATCTCAGCCCTGACGAGATCCGCATCGTTCAACGGGTGCTGATCGAACGTGGCTTGCTGACGGGCGAAGCGGACGGCGTGCTCGGAACCCGGACACGTGAAGCGCTGATCACCTTCCAGCGGCAGCAGGGCTTCCAGACCAGCGGCTCGATCGATAGCCGCACCGTTGCCGCGCTCGGCGTGTCCAACCGGATCAGCGCCACGCAGGGCCAGTCGACGACCGTCGGTCAGGGACGAAACGGTCAGCAGAACACGACCGGCCAGAATGCCGGTCAGGGCAATGCGCCGTCCCAGCAGAACCAGACCACCGGCCAAGCCCCGCAGAACCAGCCGGCGACATCAGGTCAGGCAGGCACGCAGCCGCCGCAAGGCCAGACCACCGGCCAGGCCCCTGCGCAACAGAACCAGGGCCAGACCACTGGACAGGCCCCGGCGCACGGCAGCAATCAGCCGAGCGCCAACCAGCCCGCCCAGCCCAGCCAGAACAACCAGAACAACGCTCCGGCACCTTCCTCAGGCAACCAGCCTGGTCAGGGCAATCCGGATCGCAAGCAATGAGAACCTTCGAGCCCCGCTTCGGCGGGGCTCTTTTTTGCGGCCACCGTCGCTGATGACCGCCTCCCCCCCCCGGGCGCCCTTGCGACAAACTGGCACGACGGGCAAATCACCCGGAAGCCGTCAACTCCCTGGATCAAAAATATTTCTCTTTACCGGAATTCTGATTTGCGGTATCAATGCTGCCAGCCCGTGCCACCATGAGGGACGCTTCGCGGTCGTCACGAAACGGGGTGCGGGTTGCGATGGACGCTGCGGCGTCAGGCGGGTTTCCCGCCGGACGAAAACGCTGCGGCGTACGGCGAAGTCGTGTGGTCCT
>DATEJC010000054.1:0-2126 GCA_035278345.1 Bradyrhizobium sp.
CGTCACCCAGTATTTCGGCAGGTCCTTCCACACCGACAGCACCACACGCAGCGAGATGCCGGCGGCATGCCCGCGCAGCGCCAGGCGCTCCTCCATGGTGAGCAGGATCTCGCTGATGCCGAACAGACCGATCACCGCAACGAGGAAGTTGATGCCGCGCAGAAGTTCCGCCGAGCCGAAGGTCATGCGCAGATTGCCCGAGACAGTGTCCATGCCGATGCCGGCGAGGAGCAGTCCGAGCGACATCGAGATGACCGTCTTGTGCTTGGCCTCGCGGCCGAGACCAACGAACGAGCAGAAGGTGAGCAGATAGACGGCGAAAAACTCCGGCGGGCCGAACTTGAGCGCAAACGAGGAAATCATCGGCGCCAGGAAGGTGATCAGCATCACCGCGACCAGCGAACCGATGAACGACGAGGTGAACGCGGCCGTCAGCGCCTCCGCCGCCCTGCCCTGTTGCGCCATCGGGTAGCCGTCGAAGGTGGTCGCGACCGACCAGGCTTCGCCGGGGATGTTGAACAGGATCGAGGTGATGGCGCCGCCGAACAATGCGCCCCAGTAGATGCAGGACAGCATCACGATGGCCGAGGTCGGGTCCATGGTGAAGGTCAAAGGCAGCAGGATGGCAACGCCGTTAGGGCCGCCCAGCCCCGGCAGCACGCCGACGAAGATGCCGAGCACGAGCCCGACCATCATCAGCGCGAGCGTCTTCCAGGTGAGGAGCACAGCGAAGCCGTGCATCAGAAGGCCGAAGGCTTCCATTAATGAACTATCCTGATTTCGCCCCGGGGATTCTGTTTGCGCATGATCTGATCCGAAAACCGGCACCCACTTTTCGGAATCATGCGCTAGCGCCCGAGGGCCGCTTCGAGCGGACCCTTGGGCATGATGACGTCAAAGGCGATATCGAAGGTGACGAACATCGCCGCGGTGAAGATGAAGGCGGTGAGCAGTGACTTCCACCACGCGATCTTGCCAACGAAGTACATGAAGCCGGAGATCAAGAGGAAGCTTGCGACATAGAGGCCGAGGAATTGGGTAGCGAGCACGAACAGCACGGTCGGGACGAACACCGCCATGACGCGGCGCAGCTGCGCCCGCGTGACGAATGTTTCCCTCGCCTCTTTGCGCGAGAGGAAGGCCGCGACGAGCCCGTAGAGGCTGGCGCCGGCAAGGATGACGGAGAGATAGAACGGAAAGTAGCCGGGCTCCGGACCGGTGGATTCCCATCCCGCACCGGTGCGCCAGTTGTCGTAGCCGAGCATGATCGCGAGCGCGAGCAGCAGAAGGCAAACGACGACGTCGACGGCGCGGTTGCTGGCGACCGAAGGCGAATTCGCCTCAGGCGCGGTCGGATCGTCGACGACGATTTCGATATCGGTGTTGGACATGGAAAGAGAAACCCGACTGGCAATGGTCGCAAACCGGGATACGTGCCGATGGGGCTTGCGTCAATGACCGGCGGCGCGCTCCGGGAATGCGCTCGCAAGTGCAGCACGCTCGGGCCTCAGCACGCCGCGCTCGGTGATCAAGCCGGTCACCAGCCGCGCCGGCGTGACGTCGAACGCATAATTGGCGGCCGTGGAGCCCTCAGGAACCACGCGCACGGTCTCAATGCGGCCGTCCTTGGTGCGGCCGGTCATCTCGGTGACTTCGGTGGCCTCGCGCTGCTCGATCGGGATTTCCGCGATGCCGTCACTAATACGAAAGTCGATAGTCGGCGATGGCAACGCAACATAGAACGGCACGCCATTGTCGTGCGCGGCGAGCGCTTTCAGGTAGGTGCCGATCTTGTTGCAGACGTCGCCATTGGCTGCGACGCGGTCGGTGCCGACGATGGCGAGATCGACCATGCGGTGCTGCATCAGGTGGCCACCGGTGTTGTCGGCAACCACCGTATGCGGCACGCCGTGATGGCCGAGTTCCCAGGCGGTCAGCGAGGCGCCCTGGTTGCGCGGACGCGTCTCGTCGACCCAGACATGGACGGGAATCCCGCGGTCATGCGCCTGGTAGATCGGCGAGGTCGCGGTGCCCCAGTCGACGGTGGCAAGCCAGCCCGCGTTGCAATGGGTCAGCACGTTGACAGCCTCGCCCGGCTTTTTTGTCGCGGCGATCCGCTCGATCAG
>DATEJC010000055.1:0-11859 GCA_035278345.1 Bradyrhizobium sp.
TGGATCTGGTCCCAGCTGCCTTCGATCGAATAGCCGCCGAAATGCAGGATGCCGTCGACGCCCTCGCAGATCGCCTCGACCTGCGCGAGGTCGGCGAGATCGGCCGCCTTGAATTTCTCGCTGGTGCCGAGATCGGCGGGCTTGTTGATGTCGCTGAGCAGCAGATCCGGATAGATCGCCGGCAGCAGCTTTCGCAGGGACGTTCCAATTCCTCCCGCGGCGCCGGTCATCAATATGCGTGGCATCTCATCCCTCATTTTGATCGCAATCATTTGCGGCCGTTGACTGAGGGTGATAGCAAACCCAAACTCGTCGGCGTCTCGGTTCTAACATTCGTACGGTACCGCGGCAAATTCTGTTACGAATGTTAGAACCGAGACACCGACCAAGACTTATAATTTGTAGTGCGGCTTTCGGATTTGACATTCGCGAAACTGCTCGCGGAGCCACTGCGCGAATGTCAAATCCGCCGCACTACCGGAAACGCAACAACGAGAACAGCAGATGTCCGATGCATCGTCCTATGCGGCCGGATGGCGGCCGGCGACCCATTATCCCGATCCCGCGATCCACGCCCTCGATCCGCGCTTCGAAAAATACTGGCTGAAACTGTCCGCCGTGGAACGGCTCACCACCGGCCTGCGCTGGGCGGAAGGTCCGGTATGGTTCGGCGACGGGCGTTATCTCCTGTGCAGCGACATCCCCAACCAGCGCATCATCAAGTGGGAAGAAGAGACCGGCGCGGTCAGCAATTTCCGCAAGCCCTCGAATTTCGCCAATGGCAACACGCGCGATCGCCAGGGCCGGCTCGTCAGCTGCGAGCATGGCGGCCGTCGCGTGGTGCGCACCGAGTATGATGGTTCGATCACGGTGCTGATGGATTCATTCAACGGCAAGCGGCTGAACTCGCCGAACGACGTGGTGGTGAAATCCGACGGGTCGATCTGGTTCACCGATCCCATCTTCGGCATCTTGGGCAATTACGAGGGCTACAAGTCGGAGCCCGAGATCGAGCCCAACGTCTATCGCCTCGACCCTGAGAGCGGCAAAGCCACCATCGTCGCCGAAGGCGTGCTGGGGCCGAACGGCCTTGCCTTCTCGCCGGACGAGAAAATCCTTTACGTCATCGAATCCCGCGGCGTGCCGAACCGCAAGATCCTTGCCTATGACGTCGCGCCCTCCGGCGACAAGCTTTCCAACAAGCGCGTGTTCGTCGATGCCGGGCCCGGCACGCCGGATGGTTTCCGCGTCGACATCGACGGCAACCTGTGGTGCGGCTGGGGCATGGGCGATCCCGAGCTCGACGGCGTCGTGGTTTTCGCGCCCGACGGCGTCATGATCGGCCGCATTGCATTGCCCGAGCGCTGCGCCAACCTCTGCTTCGGCGGGGTGAAACGCAACCGCCTGTTCATGGCGGCGAGCCAGTCGATCTATGCGCTGTATGTCAACACGCAGGGCGCGCCGGGGGGTTAGCCGCTCGTCATTGCGGGGAGCGATGCGACGAGGCAATCCAGCTTTCTTGTTGCGGCAAAGCTGGATTGCTTCGCTTCGCTCGCAATGACGGAAATCGTAGGGTGGGCAAAGCGAAGCGTGCCCACCACTTCTTGCACCGATCGTGTGAAGGTGGGCACGGCGCTGGCGCGCCTTTGCCCACCCTACGAAAAGCAAAACGCCGGGGCAATTGCTTGCCCCGGCGTCGTTATTTCTCTCGCGCCTTACGCCGCGTTGAAGCCCGCGACGGCCTTCACTTCCAGATATTCTTCCAAACCGTACTTGCCCCATTCGCGGCCGTTGCCGGACTGCTTGTAGCCGCCGAACGGCGCGGTGCGATCGTTCGGCACGCCCTGCAGGTTGACGTTGCCGGCGCGGATCTGGCGGGCGACCTTGCGGGCGCGCTCGACGCTGCCGGCCGAAACGTAACCGGCAAGACCATACGGCGTGTCGTTGGCGATCTTGACCGCGTCAGCTTCATCCTTGGCGCCGATGATGGTCAGCACCGGTCCGAAAATTTCCTCCTTCGCGATCGTCATGTCGTTGGTGACGTCGGCGAAGATGGTCGGACGGACATAGAAGCCCTTGTTGACGCCTTCGGGCAGGCCGGGGCCGCCGGCGACGAGCGTTGCGCCCTCGTCGATGCCCTTCTTGATCAGCGCCTGGATCTTGTCCCACTGCGCGCGATTGACGACCGGGCCGATGGTGGTGCCTTCGCCGCGGGGATCGCCGGCCTTGGTCTTGTCGGCAACGCCCTTTGCGATCGCGGCCACTTCCTTCATCTTGGACAGCGGCACGATCATGCGCGAGGGCGCGTTGCAGGACTGGCCGGAGTTGTTGAACATGTGCATCACGCCGCCGGTCACCGCCTTGGCGAGGTCGGCGTCCTCGAGGATGACGTTCGGCGACTTGCCGCCGAGCTCCTGGCTGACCCGCTTGACGGTGGGCGCCGCGCGCTTGGCGACATCAACACCGGCGCGGGTGGAGCCGGTGAAGGAGATCATGTCGATGTCGGGATGCTCGGCCATGGCAGCGCCGACCTCGGGGCCGAGGCCGTTGAGCAGGTTGAACACACCCTTCGGCACGCCGGCTTGATCGAGGATTTCCGCGAAAATCAGCGCCGAGGTCGGGGTGAACTCCGAGGGCTTCAGGATCATGGTACAGCCGGCGGCGAGCGCAGGTGCGACCTTGCAGGCGATCTGGTTGAGCGGCCAGTTCCAGGGCGTGATCATGCCGATCACGCCGACCGGCTCGCGGAGCACGACGGCGGTGCCGACGTTCTCTTCGAAATGGTAGTTCTTCAGCACTTCCAGGGTGGAAGCGATGTGGCCGAGACCGGCGCCTGCCTGCAGGCGTTCGGCCATCGGCAGCGGCGCGCCCATCTCGTCGGAAACGGCGGCGCCGATTTCCTTCATGCGGCCCTTGTAGACCTCGATAATTTTTTCGAGCAGCGCGATGCGCTCCTCGCGGCTGGTCTGCGAATAGGTGACGAAGGCGCGCTTGGCAGCGGCGACGGCCTTGTCGAGGTCGGCCTTGGAGCCGAGCGCAACCTCATACATCGCCTCTTCCGTCGCGGGATTGACGACGGGGGTGGACTTCTTGACGACCGGGTCGACCCAGGCGCCGTCGATGTAGAATTGCATGCGATTGACCATCGGAAACCTCTTGGTACGGACGGAATGAGGAAGAACGGTAGCGTTCGGCAGCCATCCTTGCACGAAAGCCGGGGGCTGTGGAACCGCCATATGCGGGTGGCCGCCGTGCGGCATGCGCGGAATATAGGGCCGCGGTGGCGCGGGGGGCAAGGTGACCCGACATTCCGGGACGCGCCTGTTGGCGCGGGCCCGGAATCCATACTCCCGAATGGTAGTTATGGATTCCGGGCTCGCGCTTCGCACGCCCGGAATGACGGCTAGACCGCCAGCTTCCGGTGCCGCACGGGCGCACCGACCGTGAGGCTTTCCGCCGCATCGATGATGGCGTTGGCATCGAGGCCATGGTGGCGATAGAGGTCGTCGATGGTGCCGGTCTGGCCGAAATGCTCGACGCCGAGCGCCTCGACGCGGTTGCCGCGGACGCTGCCGAGCCAGCCCAGCGTGGCCGGGTGACCGTCGATCACGGTGACGATACCGCAATCGCGCGACAGCGGCGCCAGCAAATTCTCGATGTGGCTGAGATACTGCACGCCGCGGCGGTCGCGGCGCAACTTTCGCGCTGATGTCCACCCGGCATGCAGGCGATCGGCGGAGGTGATCGCGAGCAGGCCGACGTCGCGGTGGCTCTCGCCGATGAAGCCTACCGCCTCGATCGCTTCAGGCGCAACCGCGCCGGTATAGGCGATCACGATGTCGCAATTCGGCCCGGGCCTGCGCAACCAATAGGCGCCTTCGGTAATCTCGTGATGCAGCACCGCGCTGACCGGCCGCTGCGGCTGCTCGATGGTGCGCGTCGACAGGCGCAGGTACACCGAACCGCCCTCGCCGGCCTCGCGCTGCATGTGCGCAAAGCCCCAGCGCATGATCACTGAGAGTTCATCGACGAAGGCCGGCTCGAACGAGGCGAGGCCATCCTGCGCGATGCCGATCAGGGGCGTTGCGATCGACTGGTGCGCGCCGCCCTCCGGCGCCAGCGTAATGCCTGATGGCGTTGCCGCCACCATGAACCGCGCATCCTGATAGCAGGCATAGTTGAGCGCATCGAGGCCGCGCTTGATAAAGGGGTCGTACAGCGTGCCGACCGGCAGCAGCCGCTCGCCGTTGATAGAATGTGAGAGCCCAAGCGCAGACAGCATGATGAACAGGTTCATCTCGGCAATTCCGAGCTCGATGTGCTGCCCCCTGGGCGAGAACTCCCAGGTGAAAGCGGAGGGAATCTTCTCCTGCCGGAACAGGTCATGGTTCTCGGCTTTCGCAAACAGCCCGCGGCGGTTGACCCACGCGCCGAGATTGGTCGAAACGGTGACGTCGGGCGAGGTCGTGACGATGCGCGAGGCCAACTCGGTGTCGCCGCGCGCGAGCTCGTTGAGGATCAGACCAAAACCCTGCTGCGTGGACATTTGGGCCGACGGCTTGAAGACAAGCTCGCGCGGCACCTCGATTTCCGGCGCGCTCAGGCGCCGACGACCTTCCTGATTGAATGGCACCGCTGCCAGAAACGCCTCGAGTCTCGCCGGATCCTGCGACAGGCCTTCGAACCTGTCCCACTCATGACCGGGCCGGATGTTCTGCGCCGCGCGCCACTTCTCCATCTGCGCGACCGTCATCAGGCCGGCGTGATTGTCCTTGTGGCCCTGCATCGGCAGGCCGACGCCCTTGATGGTGTAGGCGATGAAGCAGACCGGGCGGTCGTGATCGATGGATTCAAAGGCCTCGATCATGCTGGCCATGTCGTGTCCGCCGAGATTGGACATCAGCGCGAGAAGCTCCTCGTCGCTGCGGCGATCGATCAGTTGCGAGACCTGGCCCTGATCGCCGATGTCGTCCTGCAGATGCTTGCGGAAGGCGGCGCCGCCCTGGAAGCAGAGTGCGGCGTACATCTGGTTCGGGCAGTTATCAATCCAGCGCTTGAGCGCCTCGCCGCCGGGCTCGGCGAAGGCCTGCTGCATCAGCTTGCCATACTTCACAATCACCACGTCCCACCCGAAATTGCGGAACATGGTCTCGAATTTGGCCCATAGCCCCTCGCGCACGACCGCATCGAGGCTCTGACGGTTGTAATCGACGACCCACCAGGTATTGCGCAAGGCGTGCTTCCAGCCCTCGAGCAGCGCCTCGAAGATATTGCCCTCGTCCATTTCGGCATCGCCGACGAGCGCGATCATCCGCCCCTCGGGGCGGTCCTTCATCCAGCCGTGCGCCTTGACGTAGTCCTGAACCAGCGAAGAGAACAACGTCTGCGCCACGCCGAGGCCGACCGAGCCGGTGGAGAAATCGACGTCGTCGACGTCCTTGGTGCGCGAGGGATAGGACTGCGCGCCCTTGTAGCCGCGGAAATTCTCCAGCTTGTCGCGGGTCTGGTGGCCGAACAGATACTGGATGGCGTGGAACACCGGGCTGGCATGCGGCTTCACCGCGACGCGGTCCTGCGGGCGCAGCACAGAGAAATAGAGCGCCGACATGATGTTGGCGAGCGAGGCGGAAGATGCCTGGTGGCCGCCGACCTTCAGCCCGTCGGTATTGGGCCGGATATGGTTGGCGTGGTGGATGGTCCACGACGACAGCCACAGCACCTTGCGGCTCAGCGCGGACAGCATTTGCAGACGTGCGGGCTCAATTCCCATGGCGGCGATCCTGCGATGGCGAATGACTGATTCTAGTCCTGTCCGGTCGGCCAGAAATCTCAAATTTTTGCGACATACCCGAAAGAATTGGGATAAATTGCCAATGTAAGACCTCAAACCATGAGTTTATCCCAATGCCTTCGCTCGACGCGATTGACAGAAAAATTCTCAGCCTGCTGCAAACCGATGGCCGCATGACCATGCAGGAACTGGCCGACAAGGTCGGGCTTTCGGTGTCGCCCTGCCACCGCCGCGTGAAGCTATTGGAAGAGCGCGGCGTGATCTCGCGCTATGTCGCGAGCGTCGACCAAAAGGCGTTGGGTCTGCATGTCAGCGTCTTCATCTCGATCAAGCTGGCACGGCAGAAGGAGGAAGACCTCAACCGTTTTGCCCGCGCCATCTCGAAATGGGACGAGGTGCTGGAATGCTATCTGATGACCGGCAATCGCGACTATCTGCTGCGCGTCGTCGCCGCCGATCTGCCGTCCTATGAGGCATTCCTGAAGAACAAGCTCACGCGCCTCGACGGCATCGCCTCGATCGAATCGAGTTTTGCGCTGAGCCAGGTGAAGTATTCGATCGCGCTGCCGGTGTGACGGGAAGTTGCGTTATCGCCCTATGCGTTGTCTTCCGCCTCGTGGGCGCCGCTGCGTCCGCCGGTTCCGCGAGCGACGCGCATGCGGGGCTGTTCCATCTCGGCCTCGCGCAGGGCTTCGCGGATATGCCGGGCAGACTTCATGGCGCGCCGGATGGTTTGATCGTGCGAGTCCTCATCGAAGAATAGCACGACCTCGCAGGTCGGACATTGCCGCGAATAGCCGTTCTGAAGCCGGCGCGCCCGTTCGCGGAACGCGCCCTTACAACGGCGACAACGGACCTGAACGGAATCGTCGAACATGCTGCAATCCCTAAATACCGGCGACGCAATGTCAGCGCCTGCCTTTCAATAGGCAAAGCAAAGCAGCACTGTTTGAATCAAAGCCAAACGCGGCCGCCGCGACAAACAGGTTGCGGCCGTTTCGGCCGTGCAGGGTTAACAATAACTTGACGTCCTGCCGGGTTCGTCGCCTCTCGAGGAACGAAGCGCGCCTGCCGTCGATTTCCCCACGGATAGGGATCGCGAGGTGTCAAAAGGGAGATCGCGTATGGAGATCGTCTATTTCATCGGCGCGTTCATCCTGCTGCTAGCGCTCATCTACGGCACGCTCAGCTACCATTATCGTAACAAGGCAGCGACCCGCACGGGCGGAGAGATTGCACGAGAGCGCTACAGGAAGGATGAGACCTGAGCTGCCACCGTTCCTGCGGAACCTTTCCAGCGAATACGTTGTTCTGGAAGGACCAACGAAGGAGCAGTCATGGCACAGGTCGTACGGAAGCGAATGACATCGCCGATCGGCAGGAAGGGACCGCGCAAGGCAAATCCCGCCTACAAACGCCGCTCGGGAGAACCGTGGTCGACCGCGGACGTCAGGAGTCTCAGGCAACTCGCCAAGGGCAACACGCCGACCGGCGTGATCAGCATGAAGCTGGAGCGCCCGGTTGGGGCCATCCGCAGCAAGGCGCAACGCGAGGGCATTTCGCTCAGACCCGTCAATCAGTCGCCGTATAACCGCCGGGCCAGAACGTCCCGGAAGCGATGATGGAGGTACCCTGATTTACAACGGCTACTCAGGCGGCTTCAGGCCAGGTGAGGCGATCCAGCTGCCGATATTCGCTGCCATCTCGCTTTGACGTGCGGTGCGCAGCAGCATTTCGCGTTCCCTGCCCGGCGGCAACAGGCGCGCTTTGTCGCGGGCTTCGCGCGCAGATTTCAACAGACGTTCCTCGAGCGAGAGCTTGTGCTTCGCACGATGCCTTATCGGTCGATCATTCATGCGTGCACCCCTTCGATCCTCGCAGCTGAGACGCGGGTTCCCTGCTGCGTTGCAAGGAATAGCAACCGGGCAAGCCGTCTCCCCGTTCTAATCCGTGGCAATCACGCACAACGGATCATTTGATACGAAGCAAGAGCGCACCGTGGAGCCTGCCCACAAGGTACTTCTACGAAAGCTGCGAGAGCACTCCAGGCTGGGCGAGGAGGACATCGCGCAAATCATCGGGCTGTCCTTTTTAGTGCGGCAATTCCAGGCCGATGAAGATCTCGTTCGTCAGGGTGATCGCCCGAGGGCCGCCGCGCTCGTGCTATCGGGAATCGTCGGGCGCTATCATCTGCTTGGCGGCGGGACACGTCAGTATCTTGCCTTCCACATCCCGGGAGACATGCCCGACGCACAGGGGTTATTCATCGACGAGATGGACCATGCGGTCTGCGCAATGGGCAGCGCCACTGTTGCATTCATCCCGCACTCCGATCTGATCGACGCCTTCAAGGCGCGACCGCCGCTTGCTTTCGCCGTCTGGCGGGAAACCCTGATCGATGCGGCGATTTTCCGTGAGGCCATCACCAACAACAGCGCGCGGCCCGTGCTGAAGCGGATGGCCCATCTGTTTTGCGAGCTGTTCTATCGGGCCAATGCCGCCGGTGTAGCGCGGCAAGGCCAGCTTCCGCTTCCGATCAGCCTCATTCAGCTTGGTGAAGCACTGGGTATGGCGATTGCGACCGTGAACCGCGCGCTGCAAGGACTGCGCGCCCATGGCGCGGCGGACTTCCGCGACGGCGTGCTTACCGTCAGGAACTTTGACAAGCTAGTGAAGCTCAGCGAATTCGATCCGCGCTACCTTCATCTCAAGAAGGCATCGCCCGTGTAATCGAGGCAGTCCGACGCGCTCAGGCAAATGCGATCGCAAGCACCAGTATCGCCGCCACGATGAGGCCGATACCGAAAAGGATCGAGAGCGACGCGATTTTTTCCTGCGACATTTGGCGATGCTAGTGGAAATCAGCACGTCGGAATGTGCGCTGGAGCACATCCCCGACGAATAAGAACGAGTCGGCTCTACAGGAACGGCTTGCCGCCGGTGACGGCGACCGTGGTTCCGGACGTGTAACTGGAGAGTGGATCGGCGAGCATGACATAGCTCGTGGCGAGCTCGGCCGGCTGTCCCGGGCGCTTCATCGGCGTCTGCTCGCCAAACGTCTTGATGGCATCATCGGGCATGGTCGAGGGGATCAACGGAGTCCAGATCGGCCCAGGCGCCACCGCATTGACCCTGATCCCCCTGCCGGCGAGTGCCTGCGCCAGCCCGCCGGTGAAATTGTGAATCGCACCCTTGGTAGTGGCGTACGCAAGCAGGATCGGATTGGGCATGTCGGAATTGATCGAGGCGGTGTTGATGATGGAGCTTCCCGGCTTCATGTGTGGCACGGCGGCCTTCGAAAGGTAGAACATCGCGTGGATGTTGACGCGGAAGGTCAGCTCCCATTCCTCGTCGCTGATGTCGACGATGTCCTTGAAGGTTGCCTGATGCGCGGCATTGTTGACGAGAATGTCGATGCCGCCGAGCTCGGAAACGGCCTTGTCGATCACCGCGCGGCAGTGTTTTGCGTGTTGCAGATCGCCGGCCATCAGCGCTGCCTTGCGGCCTTCCCGTTCGACCAGCTGCTTGACCTCCTCGGCATCGCCGTTCTCGGTGAGATAGGAGATCAGCACGTCGGCGCCCTCGCGCGCATAGGCAATGGCGACCGCACGGCCAATGCCGCTGTCGCCGCCCGTGATGACCGCGCGCAGGCCCCTGAGGCGGCCCGAGCCGCGATAGCTGGTTTCACCGTGGTCGGGACGCGGATCCATCCGCTCCGTCAATCCCGGCATAGGCTGGCGTTTCACCGGGAATGGCGGCGTTGAATAATCTGCTCTCATTGCGATTGCTCCATGCCTGCTCTGGCAACACCATGCGGCAGGCATGGTTGCAGTCGACGCTCCGGCAGCCAATCGGCCGCCGGCGCAGTCCGGAAGATCGTCCGCCTCAGGCGGTTGTGATTTCCGCCATTTCGACGGCCTGCTCGGCCGCTTGGGGCTTCGGCGCAACCGGTTTCGGCTCGGCCGGCAATTGCACGATGCGGGCGCGCTGACCGACGATCAGCTCGTTCACCTTGACGATGGTACCGTCGGGAAATTCCAGCGCGTCATGGTGCGTGGTCGGATTGTCGGTGTCGATCTGGCGGAATCGCGCAACGCGATCGCCTGTCCTTCTGCGGAAAAGCACGCCCTCCCTGCAGGCCTCTTCCTCGAACGCGATCTCCGTCCCCGGGCGCAGGCAAACCGCGACCGATGGTGTGTCGGGCGAGGCAAATCCGCGCGATGACGTTCCGTAGAATCCACTTACGACCAAAGTCTCACCGGCTTCGGCCGCCCGCGATGCTACGGCGTGCAAGCTGTAATCACACATGGTGGGCCACTCCTTGTAACCCCCACCCCTACCTGCAACGCGACGCCACTATGGCGGTTCCTATTTGCCGGAGCGATCTCGAGTGCGGCGACGAGATCGATCGGTCGATGCGAGATACCGTTCATCTCGCCGTCGGCCCGAGCTCCTCGATCGCGAGCTGCGAAATCTGCAGCGGATCGCGCACGCCGGTCTGGCCAATCTCGATGATCTTCCTCGCGACGAGCTCAGTGATCGGATCGCTGCGACTTGTTAGCTGGAGCGCTATCAGTGTTGCTTCATAAGCCGCCGCGAGCCGGCTGATGTCTTCAGGAGCGAGCGGCATGTTCTGCATGATCCGATAGATCGTCATCGCATGCAGTCCGGAGAGCTTATGTCGGCTTCTGAAGTCCGCTGCTGCTGGCCCATTTTTCGATGTTCTCGACCACGTGCTGGTAGCTGGGACGGCGCGGGAGCGGCCGCTCCTTTGGCTTTGCGGGCAGTTCGATCTTATCCGGCTTGTCGGTCATGGCGAGTGTCCTTCTCGCCCCATGGAAGAAGAAACACTTTAGTCCGGCCAAATCTCCATGTAAATCATTGATTTTATTATACTTATTCTACTAACTTGATGTGAAAGGCGAAGTTCTTGGAACCAACTCAAAGTTGGCCAGTTGATGGCATGTAGCTGACTTGGTAGATTGAGTGAATTACTCAATCTTGCTTGTTACAGAGGCGTTGCCATGAATGATGTGCGCGGTGAGCGGCTGCAGGTGATGCTTTCCCCCGAGGAATTGGCCGCTGTTGACGATTTTCGCTTCAAGCATCGCATGCCGACCCGCGCGGCGGCAGTGCGCGAGCTATTGAAGCTTGGACTGGCAGCGATCGGCGTCGACGCCCATGCAGGCGTGAAGTCGAGCGACTACGGCGTCTTCAGCCGCGGCGTCGACGGTCACAAGGGATCGAAAGATATCCCCGAAGCGGAGTAAGCTCGCGCACGAAGCGTGCGCGTCAGCATCCCCTGCAGATGCTTTTGAGCTTCCTGTCGACCTTGGAATTTTCGGCGCGAATTTTCGCGTCTTCCGCCGTGTTTCCTGACGCCGAGCCGGTTGTCACTCCACGCCCGGATGATTGCGCCGTTCCCAGGGAATTCGTGCCGCGGGGAGAATTTGTGGCGCTCGGTGAAGCCGTGTTGCTGCCGGCGATCCCGGTCGTTGCGGCAGCCGTTCCGCTGCCAGAACCTCCCGCGCCGCTCTGGGCCATGGCAGAAAGCGGTATCAGCAACAGGCTTGCGATGATCAGAGAGCGTGGCATGCCCATGTGAAAGCTCCTTTGCGAGCCAACGCCAGTCATGCTGCCGCGTTCCGGAGTTCGCCGCTTCCGATCCCTCCAGGTTCTTCAATCGTGCCAAAAGTTCCTCGACAGTCCGAGGAGGAGAACGGCGGGCGCTGCCGAGGGTGCACACGGCGCTTCGCACCTTTGCCCATCTTACGAATCCCGGTTGGTGACCGTTGTGAGCGCCGGCGAGCTACAGCACCTTGCGCTGCGCGAGGTTCTTCATCAGCGCGCCGACCCCGAATGTCCACGGCTCGCACTCGTCGCTGCCCCGCATCCGATTGACGAGCGTGCCGAGCTGGGGCGCCGAGATGGTGACGATGTCGTCGCGCTTGTGCGTAAAACCCTGTCCCGGCGCGTCGCGATCCTTGACGGGTGCGAACATGGTGCCGAGGAACAACGCAAAACCATCAGGGTATTGATGCACGCTGCCGATGGTTTGCGCGACAAGA
>DATEJC010000056.1:0-22345 GCA_035278345.1 Bradyrhizobium sp.
CGGTTGCGAGCAAGTCGCAATCGCACATTACATCTTGGTAAGAGAGACCGTTCTGTCCAATCGTTAAGTTGAATACGGTGAGGTGCGTGCCCATCCTCAGGGAACCTTTTTGCATGGAGGTTCGCATGAGGAATTTCTGGATCGCCGGCGTCGCCGCGCTCGCCATTGCCGGTTCGACCGCGGTTTATGCCCAGCATCACCGGCACTGGGGCCAGATGCGGATGGCGCCGGAGGATCGCGCGGCTTTCGTCGATGCGCGCATTGCCGCCGTGCATGCCGGGCTGAAACTGAATGCGGACCAGGAGAAGCTCTGGCCGCCAGTTGAGGCCGCGGTGCGCGACTTCGCCAAGCTGCGCATCGATCGCGCCAATGCGCGCATGAACGCGCCGGCGGACGCCGCCAAGCCGGATCCGGTGACACGCCTGCGCGAGCGGGCCGACGACATGGCAGCCTCCGCGGCCGCGATGAAGAAGATCGCCGATGCGGCCGATCCCCTGTACAAGACCCTCGATGAGGGCCAGAAGCGGCGCCTTTCCGTCCTGACCCGCATGGAGGGCCGCTTCGGAGGCTGGCGCGGGCGCATGATGGACCGCGGTTTTGACCGCGATGATGGCCCCGATCACCGCGGTTTCCGCCGCGACCGGTTTGACCGCGATGGTGGGCCGGGCGGAGGCGCCGGCGAGCGGCTCTGAGCCCTCGGCCGCAAATCCGCAGGAATACGCGAAGCCGCTGGAATCCGGCGGCTTTTCGCTGTCCCGGACGGCCCCGAAAGACCGGGAAAACTGTGCGTCCTTTGCTGGACAATGGGGGGTCGCTTTGCTAAACGACCCCCCTCGCAAAGGCTTTTCCGGACCGGTTCCGGGCGCATAGCTCAGTTGGTAGAGCAGCTGACTCTTAATCAGCGGGTCCCAGGTTCGAGCCCTGGTGCGCCCACCAAGTCTTTCAAAACACTTAGTCGAACGACGGCCGCGCAGGACGCGAACCGTTTTACAGTTTTGTTCTCGCACGAACTTCAGCATCGCTGCCTCGGCAAGCCCCACGTCGCATCCGAGATCGTGCGCATCGAGAATGGCCGCGACGTCACGCACTCCGGCTCAATACAGTCTGGATGTGCCGTAGAGCAAATTGAGCAAAATCGCGCAGATCACGATCGCCGCAATCGTATAGTGGGCGCCGCGAAAGTTGTTCTGGCAACCTCGCAGCGCGTCGGCTTGAGCACCGCAAACACCACGAAAATAGCGACGAATGAGTAAATGAAGAATATCACGAAGCTCGACGGCACGAGCAGGCTTGGATGAGGGCGTGCCTAATGGCTTGACACCTTGCCGAGTCACTGGGACACGTGGGGGGGAGATCGTCACAACAAGTCGTTCGAACGGGCATAGTAGATGAAGGAATTCGACGTTGAGATTCCATGCGCCGACGGCGCGATGCCGGCGTTCGTGAGTGTGCCAGAGGATGTCGAAAGTTGTCCCGGCGTCGTCGTTTACATGGACGTGTTCGGCCCACGCGAGGAGCTCTACGACATCTGCCGGCACTTCACGGCGTGCGGTTACGCGGCGATCTTGCCGCAGCTGTTCTATCGCCTCGGATCGCCAGTATTCCCGCCTACCAATCGCCGTTCGGACGTTGTCGATCCGCTCGCCCAGGAGGCGAACGCTGCGACGACCATCGACATGACGATGCGAGATGTGACAGCGATCGTTGCCTTTCTGGATCACGGCGGCGTCGGAATCCCGGTCGGCAGGCTCGGGACCATCGGCTATTGCATGGGCGGGCGCCATGCGCTGGCGGCGGCCGTCGCGGCGCCGCAGGCAATCGCCGCCGCCGTCTCGGCGCACGGCGGTCGCTTGGTGACCGACGGGGCGGATTCGCCGCATCTTTTGCTTGAGCGCATCCAGGTCGAAACTTATCTTGCCTTTGCGCATGACGACGAAACGTGCCCGGAAACGCATCAGCAACTCCTGGAACGCACCGCGGCCGCCGCCGGCTCGCATATCCGCTGCGAACGTCTCGCCGCGCATCATGGCTGGTCATTCGTAGAACGCTGGTGCTTCGACCGAAAGGCGAGCGATCGCGTGTGGGAGCATTCGCTGCAAATGTTCCGGCGGACGCTGTGGACCCCGCACGAGCCGGTGATGCGGGGCTGACGCGCGCAGTTATTTGATCGCGCCGGTCAACAACCCCTTCACGATGTAGCGTTGCCCGAGAAGGAGGAGCACGAGCGCCGGAATCACCGAGAGCGTCGCGGCGGCCGCCATGGTTGTGTGCTTGATGACGTACTCCTGCGCGAAGCTCGCGATGGCGACCGGGATCGTCGCCGTCTGGCGCGACGTCAGATTGAGCGCGACCGCGAACTCGTTCCACGAGAAGATGAAGACGAGAATTCCGGTGGCGACAAGTCCTGGAGCGACCAGCGGCACGATCACCTTCCACAGAAGGACCGGAGTGGTCGCCCCGTCCATGCGTGCCGCTTCCTCGAGTTCGAGCGGCACGTCGCGGACGTAGATCGTCATCATCCACAGCGCCATCGGAATATTCAGCGTGACGTGGGCCAGGATGAGGCCGGTGTAGCTCGAGTCGAGGCCGACGAACCGTAATGTGACGAACCATGCGCCAACCAGCGTGATCGGTGGAATCATGTGGAACACGATCGCCCACAGCAAGATGAGGTGGACCATCCAGCGCGGCCATTTCAACCGCGCCAACGAGTAGGCCGCCATCGTCGAAACCGTGAGGACGATCGCGGTGGTCGCCGACGCAACGATCAGGCTGTTGGCATAGTTCGCCAGATAGTTCGATCCAATCGAAAACAGGAGTTCGTCGAAATTGATCACCGTTGGCGTGAAGCTGATCTCGCCCATCATCAATGAAATCTGCGTGCGGAAGGATGCGATCGCGATCCAGAGGAATGGCCCAAGGATAGCGGCTGACGCAGTGATCAACGCGGCGTGCATTGCGACGGACTTCATACGGCCGGAGGAACTTCGCGCGCCGGCAATCATGCGGCGCTCCTTCGGCGTTGCACGGCGCCGACCGCGAGTACAATCAGGAGCGCCATGATGAACAGCGTAACGATGGACAGTGCAGAGCCATAGCCTGTACGATCCTCGGTAAAGAAGCGCCGGTAGATCGAGAAGCTCACCACCTCTGTCGCGGTGCCGGGACCTCCGCCCGTCAAGAGATAGACTTCGTCGAAGACCTTGAATGCCACGACGAGGCGAAAGATCAGCGTCACAATGATGGTCGGCAGCATCATCGGCAAAGTTATGTGGATCAGTTCCTGCCACGCGGAGGCGCCGTCGACGCGGGCCGCCTCGTAGACGTCCTGCGGGAGACTTTCAATGCCGGCGAGGAGAAGTAGGTAGCAGAACGGGGTCCAGTGCCAGATATTCACGACGATGACGGAGGCGAGGGCGAGTGAGGGCTCGCCGAGCCAATCCTGCGGTCCAATGCCGACCAGACCTGTGAGGCTGTTGATGACGCCGAAGTCGGCGTTGTACATCAACTTCCAGATCGCGCCGACCACGATGCCCGGCACGAGGATCGGCAGCAGGAAGACCGTGCGATAAACTGTACGCGCGTGCAGAATCTTGCTGGTAAACAGCGCCAGCGCGAATCCCAGGACCATCTGAACGGCCACGCCAACTACCGCGAAGATCAGAGTGTTGGCGACGCCCGCGTGGAAGAGGTGGTCGCGAAGCAGGGCGAGATAGTTATCGAACGCGACGAAGCGCCAGAGTGCCGAGCCGCCGCTCCAACTGATTTGGTGAAGGCTCATGACGAGAAGCTGCCCGATGGGGATGAGCGTCAGCCCAATCAGGATGGCAAATGTCGGCGCCAGCATGAGCCAGCGCCAGACGTTGTCCGAGAGCCACGGGCGCGCAGCAGCCGTCCGCCGCGACGACTCGTGTGGCACCAGGTGCAGTGTATTCTGGACGCTGGACGTCATTGGAGATCGGGAAGCATTCCGGTGCGATAACCGGCCTTCGACACGATCTCGTGGATTTCCTTCGCGGACATATTGAGCGCAGCAGCGCTCGTTTGCTCGCCGATCACCGCCTGATTGAGACGAAGCTCAAGCACGGCGTTGATCTGCGCGCCCTCTGGAATGGTGTGCATCATCCGGGCGTAAGGTCCGGAGTCGAGCAGCGCTTTCATGAAACGATACTTCGTCTCTTTCGCCAATGGGCCGGCGAGGACGTCGCGTCGAACCGGCGGTGAACCGAACTCAGCGTATTTGGTCTGCGCATCCTTGGTTTGGAACCAGGCGAGAAACGCGAGCGCGGCCTTTTTGCGCTCCATCGGGATGTTCTTCGGAATGCCGCCGATGAAATGTCCGAGGGTCGGGGCGTGCTGGCCGTTCGCGGCGCGCGGGGCTATCGTGACGCCGATCTTGCCGACGACCGCCGAGCGCGTTGGATCGTCCATCTGCGACCACGCCGCGATCACGTTCATGGCATGCGCGGTCTTGCCGGTGAGTATCTGCTGAATCACCTGCGCCTGCGCGAAGGATCCCGGGTTGGGTGGCGCAACGCTCTTGGCGAAGGTCAGGTAAGTTTCCAGAGCCCGTTTCGCCTCCGGACTGTTGATCGTTACGGTAAAGTCACCCGCCTTCTCGTCACGGAAGATCGCGCCACCGTGGCTGTGCAGGTATGGCATCCAGTCATACGAGATATCCGAGGCCGAACGCGCCGCGCGCACGACCATTCCGTAGATCTGCGGTGGGTTGTGCAACTTCTTGGCGTTGGACAACAATTCGTCCCACGTTTCCGGCACCTTCAAACCATGCTGCTCGTAGAGATCTTGCCGATAGTAGAGGACTGGAATGTTGCCGTTGATCGGCACGCCATAGAGTTTTCCGGTGGCGGACGTGTTGGCCTTCTTGCTCTCATCCCACCACGCGGTGTCGTCGTAGGGAATAACCTCGGGATCGAGCCGGAAAGCGGGGTCAATTTCGTTGAGCGGCGTCAAGAACCCGCCATGATAGAATTCGGCGAGGTAGGCCGAGTTCATCGGAATGAGGTCGTAGACGCCTTCGCGTGCACGCACGGAATTTCGCTGTTTCTCGGCCGCGCCTGCGAACGGATTGACGTCGAGCGTCACTTTGTTGCCGGTCTCTTTCTGATAGGCATCGACGAGCTTGGCAAATCCGGCGAACCACGGTGATTGGTTGATCACGATCGTGATCGGCGGTTGTTGTTGCGCGGCCGCCGGATATGCGAAGAACGATGCGGTCGCCGCGAAGGCGGCAATCACCGTTGCGGCTAATCTGGACGATCGACTCACGTTTTTCCTCCCATCAGTGGATCCCGGCGCAGGCCGGTCTCGCGTGTCATCATAACCCGTCCTGTGCGCGTGGAGCACCGCAATGGCGCCCCGCGTCAGGCAAATCGCACTTTCTCACCAGGCGCCGGCGTGTATCCAAAGTCACCGCGACGCAGGATCGCGTCGACGCCGCCGTGCTCCCGGATGCGCCTGGCCTGGGCGTGAAACGCCGCAGCGTTGACGGCTTCGGGATTGCAGATTGCGCGCAATTGCCTGTCGCATTCGGTCAGCGCTTCCGCATACTTGGGATCGAGCGCGAGGTCGAGCGTCTCGCCCGGATCGGAAGCAAGGTCGAACAGCTCCGGTCGATAGCCGGAGTGGTGGATGTATTTCCATCGGCCGTGACGGATCATGAACGTGCCAGTCACCGAGGCGGCGGCGTGGTATTCGCTGAGGATCGTTCGCTCGCTGCGCCCTCCACCGAGCAGCGGCCAGATCGACCGGCTCGGCAAATCGGCGTCATCCGGCCGCGGCGGTACGCCGGCCGCTTCCAACACGCTCGGATAGATATCGATCAAGGAAATCGGCGCATCCACCACTGCGCCGGCCGGAATGTCCGGGCCCGCCGCCACGAACGGGATCGCTGCTGATTCCTCGTACATCACGGACTTCCCCCACAATCCGCGTACGCCGAGATTATCGCCATGATCGCTGCTGTAGATGATGCGCGTGTTGTCAGCGAGGCCAGAGCGGCGAAGCGCATCGAGCACACGACCGATGTTGTGGTCGAGATAACTGACAAGCGCATAATACGCAGCGACGGCGCGGCGGACCGAAGCCTCGTCTTCGAAGTAGTCGTCGTAGTTCATGCAGTCGCGGAAGGCGCGCACTGCCGGATGATCGGGCTTGCGGCTCTTGTCGTAGAGGCGGGGCCATGGAACGCTCTCCGGCGGGTACATCGCGAAGAATTCTTCCGGCGCGATCAGCGGAAAGTGCGGGCGGACGAACGAGACCATCAGAGTCCAGGGTTTGTCAGCCTTCTCGCGGGCCCGCGCTTGGAGCCAGCGGCACGCCTCGTCAGCGATACGCCCGTCGTAGTCGTTGTAGCTCGATTGTCCGGCACCGGCCTCCGCCGCCAGAGATTTCATCCCACCGCGCGGCGCCGGCGGGCTGCGGATCATGCCGAGCAGATCCCCGACGCCATTGAGGACGTGCAGCGGCAGGATTTCCTCGCTGAAGCCATTGTCGTCGTCGGCAGAACGGAAATGCAGTTTGCCGATGAGGTCGACGCGGTGGCCGGCATCACGTAGCCGATGGTGCCAGCTTGGAATCTCGCCGTGATACGGAAAGGCATTGTCCCACGCCTGGGTCTGGTGCACCCAGCGGCCTGTTGCGAGCGCGGCGCGCGCCGGCACGCAAATCGGGCAGGGCGTATACGCGTTGGTAAAGCGCGTGCCCGCCGCCGCCAGCTGATCGAGGTTCGGCGTCTTGACGACCGGGTCGCCGTAGCACCCCGTGATGTCGCGCTGATGCTCGTCGGAGAGAATGAAGAGAACGTTTGTCGGTCGCATGGGCAATCCTTCAGGCCGCGTGAGCCTTGTGGGCCGGCTCGAAAGTGACCCACGACTCGCCGTCGCGTGCCGAGACGAAAGCCGCTTCCATCAGGCGTACTGATTGTATCGCTTCGGCAAATTCGCAAGCCGGACGATGGCCCGTCGCTATGGCGGAAACGAAATCCCGCGTCGCGGCACCTGGCGTATCGTCGGCGGCCAGTTCCTCCACCTTGGCGCCGCGCGCGGACAGCCAGCGCATGTGCCAGCCGATCGGCATTGTAAGCGGTCGGCGCAGATCGACCATGCCGTCATCACCGAAGATGCGGATCTCGTCCCACATGTGCCAGCCTTCCTCGATGCACGTCATGCGGCACTCGAAAGCATCAAAGCAGATGTCGATGAATCCGCCATGGTCGCTGCGGCCGGGCTCGGCTTCACGTAGCCGGCTGCGCAGCCGCAGGGGAATTGCGCCGGTCAGCCAGGGAATGAGGTCCGTCATGTGTGAGGCACGCCCTGTATAGGGGCCGCCGCCACCGAGGGCGGGATCGAGAAACCAGCCTGCGCGCTCGTAACCGAGCTGCGTCGTCTCGATGTAGCGAATGGCGCCCAACGCGCCGCTCGTGATCAACTCTCGTGCGCGGAGACAGCCGGCGTCGAAGCGCCGGTTGAAGGCGACCGCGCCGATGACGTTCTTCGCCTTGGCGCGTGCAGTCAGGTCTTCGGCTTCATTCGTGTGCATCACGAATGGCTTGTCGACCAGGAGATGCCGCCCCGCATCAAGTAAAGCGGCAGCGTGCTCATAATGCAGCGTGTGCGGCGTCGACAAGATAACGGCGTCGCAGGTGTCATTGGCCAATAGCGGCCCGATGCCATCGACGAGCTGTGCGCCGAGCGACGCCGCCGCGTTCTTGAGGGCCGGCGAATGCTGCGGATCGGCGATCAGCGTGACTCGCACGTTCTTTATCGCCGCGAGCGCCGGAACGTGATAGCGGCGCGCAAATCCGCCGCAGCCCAGGAACGCGATCTTCAGCGGGGCGTCGTTGGTCATGATGGCCTCAGTTCTTGACTGCTGCGCCGTGTATATGCAGCGACGTTGACGGTTCTTCTGGAGCGAGCAGCGTCGTAGGCGGCGAGGATCATCGCCAGGGCGGCGCGTCCATCCTCAATGCCGATTGGCGGCGGCTTGCCGCTCGACAGGCTGTCGATGAAGGCGATTGCATTCTGGTGATGGAACTTCCCGGTGATGAAACGCGGGACGATCGTGGACTCGACCCAGCGGCGCTCGGCATCGGTGGCCATCGAGACCCGCAGCGGCGCCGGATTGCCCGCGATGTCGCGCGACGCAATATCGACGCCAGAGAGCAGGATCGACCCTTCGGTGCCGTAAAGCTCGACCGAGGTATCAGCCGCGTGGAACGTCCAGCCGGTCGACACGTCGGCGATGAGACCATCCGGCCAGCGGAAGGTCGCGACCGCTCCATCCTCGACCGCCAGGCCCAGCCCATGACTGAGGGTCGCCTGCACGGTCTCGGGCTCACCGAACAGCCAGTGGAGGAAGTCCGTGGCGTGGACACCTTCATCGATCAAGGTGCCACCCCCGCTGCGGGCCGGATCGGTCCACCAGCCTCCGGTGAAGTCTGCCGACAAGCCATGACGATGCCCGTGCCGGACACGGACAAGCCATAACCGACCTAGGGCTTTGGTGGCGAGCAGACGGCGAATCTCGTCGTTCACCGGGTCGAAGCGCTTCGGGAAACTCTGCATGAAGACGATTCCCGCGCTGGCCACCGCCGCCGCGATCGCGTCCGCGTCTTCGAGCGTCGTCGCGATCGGTTTTTCGCACAGCACGTGACGTCGATGTGCGGCGGCGCGCTCGATCAGCCGGCGATGGTCGGCTGTTTCCGACGTCACTGCGACGGCGTCGACGACACGGAGGAGCGCCTCGAGGTCTTCATAGAACGGCGCACCGTAGCGCGCTGCCGAGTCGCGGCCGCGAGTTGTATTCGCATCCCAAATTCCAGCAAGAGTCGCGCGAGGATCTTCGTTGAGCGCCTCGGCCCAGAAAGTCGCGTGATAGTGCGCAAACGAGAGGATCCCGACGCGGATCATGCGGCCTCCGACGCAAGGGCTTCCTGCGGGCGTTGAACCCGTTCCTCGGTGCGGGTTTCGGCCGAGCGATAGATGGCCTCCGCGGTCAGTAAAGTCGCAAGACCGGACTCGGCTGTGTCATCTGGCTCCGAGCGGCCGCGAACGATGTCGAGGAACGCGGCGTGGTGTCGCGCGCCGAACTGCGCCTCCGGCAGCGGCGGCGTCACCCATTCGGCGCGACCGGTGATCGACGGCGCGAAGATTGCCAGCGGACCTCGCGGGCCGCGCAAATGCAGCGCCGCATGCTCGCAAACGATTTCGAGGCCGAACCGGTCGGTGCCGGCGATTTCGCTGAAGCACATCTCGTGCGAGACCACCGGCCCACCTGCGAATGTATAGGTCGCGAACGCATGGTCCTCGTTGTCGGGGTGAATGATGCGGCCGTCACGCAACGTCCGCTCGGTGCGGCGCAGGGCCGTCGTTGCGATCAGCGTGTCGATCTCGCCGAAGAAATGGCGCAAGAGGTCGATGCCGTGAACGCCGAGTTGCAGCACCACGCCGCCGCCGACTTTGGCTCGGCTGAAGAACCAGTCGCTCCAGTCCGGCCCGGGTGTGGCGTTACGCATGCGAGCGGAGAGAACTTTTCCGGTCTTGCCGCTGGCGATCAATTCGCGCGCCGCGACGACTTCCTCGAAGTAGCGATGCATGAAGCTGACCTGCAGGGGGACGCTTGCGCACCGAGCCGCCTCAATGATCTTCCGGCATTCCGCCGACGTCGGCGCCATCGGCTTCTGCAGCAGAATGGCCTTGCCGCTCGCGGCCGCCGCGCAGGCGATCTCACAGTGCGTGTCGTCCGGTGTAGCGATCACCACGGCATCGATATCGCGCTGATCCAGCAGCGTGCGCCATTCGTCCGTCGCATTGGCGATGGCGTGCAGCGCCGCCGCCTTATCGGCACTGCTGCGGCTGCGCGCCGCAATGGCGCGCAGATCCGCACCGCCGGCTGCCTTGAGCCCCGCGATATGATAGTCGGCGATAAAGCCGGCGCCGATGACGCCGACGCCGACTTTGTCGCTTGCGTTCACGCCTTCCACCCGCCGTCGACCTTGACCAGGCTTGGATCGACCGCTTTGAGCAAGCCGGTGTGGGCGTATGAAATCGGCTCGATGTTGCGCCGGATGCGACCGGCGGCGAGCAGATAGTCAGTGGTGCGCGTCATGTCGTCGACATAGGCCTGGTCGAAGGTGGCGTCGAAGACGTAATTGTCCCAAATCGCCGTGTTCATCGCGACTTCCTGCTTCTGGAACTCGGAGAACGTCTTGATGACCTCGTCCTTGTTCTTTGGGTCGGCGACATAGCGTTGCGCCTTGACGAGAACCTCGAGAACCGCGCGCGTCGTCTTCGGGTTGCGCCGCGCGAAATCCTGCGAGGTCACCCAAAGCGAGCGGTTGTCGGACACTTTGACGCGTTCGCCCTTGTTGCCGGCAAAGCCGCTGGTCAAGCCGGAGTGGACGACCGTCGACGGCACCGCCGACAGAGCCCGGTATGGCCATGGCTCCCAACAGACGAGCGCTTGCGCGTCCTTCGATGTGAATGCGGCGAGCTGTTCGGGTGGGGGCAGGTTGACCAGCTGCAGCTTCTTCTCGTCGAGCTTGTAATGCTTCGCAAGTTGATACATGAACGCGCTCGAAGTCGAGCCTTGGATCAGCGCGATCTTGATATTGTAGAGATCCTCCGGTTTGCTGACATTCGAATCGTTGCGGACGACGAGCTTCTCGAGGTTCCAGTTTCGGCAATTGGTGCCGAGAACGACGATCGGAACGCCGTTCGCCGCCATTGCGATCGGCGGAAGATTGCCGGGTGTCCAAACCTGGATTTGGTTCGCCATCAGGGCTTCGCCCGCGAGGTTTCCAGACGCGAAGCTTTGCGTCTTGACGTCGGTGAAACCGGCCTCGGCGAACCAGCCTTTGCTTATCGCCATGATGTGCGGTGCGAACGGCGGATCGATTCCGAAGCCGAGCGACAAGCTTTTCGTCTCTGGTGCGCCCTGCGCGGCAAGGAACCTGGGAGCCGCGAGCCCGGCGGCGACCGCCGCTCCCGTTGTGAGAATTGTACGTCGCGAAACCGTCATGACACTTTCCCTCCCTTTGGTTTATTTTCAGGCGGCATGCCAACCGCCGAGCAGATACCGAATGCCGCGCGCGATCCCCCAATCGGTCAGCAGATTGGTGGCCCCGATGAGCATGATCCCGAAGATCACGATGCCGACCTCGCCGAGCTGACGCGCATTGTTGATGAGGAACCCCATGCCGCTCT
Organism: Bradyrhizobium sp.; assembly: GCA_035278345.1. GTDB lineage: Bacteria > Pseudomonadota > Alphaproteobacteria > Rhizobiales > Xanthobacteraceae > Bradyrhizobium. The sequence continues at coordinate 11,226 of DATEJC010000056.1, forward strand.
CCGCGGCAATCAGTTCCGCCGCGACCAGAACGCCGAAACTCAGCCCCCAGCCAACGCGCAAACCGGTTGCGATATCGGGGAGAGCCGCCGGCAGCATCACGGTGGTGAGCAGCCGTGCGCCGCGGATATCCATCGTCTGCGCCGCGCGCAGCAGCACGGGGTCGATTGCGGTGACGCCCCGCCACGTGTTGGTCAGCACTGGAAAGAAAGCGCCGAGGAAGATAACGAAGATCTTCGACGGTTCACCGAGGCCGAACCAGACGATCGCCATGGGAATCCAGGCGAGGGGAGGAATCGGACGCAGAACCTCAATCAAGGGCCGCACGAAAGCACCGAGCCCGCCGTACCACGCCGCCGCGATGGCGAGTGCGATTCCGGCGACGGCACCGAGCACGAATCCGGTGGCGATGCGGCCGAGACTGACAGCGACATGGTGGAGGATCTCGCCCGGTGTGAGGCGTCGCAGCGCTTCACCGATCGCGGCGGTCGGCGCTGGGAATACAGCGGGATCTGCAAGTCCGGACCGCGCCGCGAGTTCCCACAACGCCAGGATCAGCAGCGTGCCGAGCAGCCCAAGCGCGATGTCCTTGTGGCTGGCTTTCATCGGCGCACCTCCTCAAGGCCTTGGTGCCAGGGGAGAAGCCACCGCTCGAGCCCCGAGAGACCGATCGTCAACACGAAGCCGATGAGGCCGAGCACCACCATGCCGACCAGGCTGATGTCGGTGCGGTAGAAGTTTCGCGCCTCCATGATCAACGCACCGAGACCGCGTATTGTGCCGATCATCTCGGCGCCGACAATGACCATGAAGCCGACGCCGAGCGCGATCCGCGCGCCGGCGAGCATGCGCGGCGCCGCGGCGGGAACCAGGATGCGGAAGAACAGAGACAGACCGGAAACATCCATCGTGCGCGCCGCGCGAACGAGAATCGGATCGATGTATTTCACGGCCGCGATCACGTTGGACAGCATGACCCAGAAGCACGCGTAGGCGATGAGAAATATCTTCGAAGTTTCGCCGATGCCGAACCAGACGATGGCGAGCGGCAGCAGACTGAGCGTCGCGATAGAGCGCGCGAAAGTGACGATCGGCGTCGTTAGGGCGTCGATCGTCGGAGAGCGGCCGATCAACAATCCAAGTGGAATTGCCAAAGCCATCGCAACAAGGAAGCCCTGCACGATACGGAGCACCGTCACGACCAAATGCTGCGAGAGCCTTACGCCGTCCGGGAATCCCACGACGACGAGTTCGACCAATGCGTCGGCAATACGGCTTGGTGGAGGAAACAGGAACGGAGATAGGATGCCGAAGGCAGACGCCGCTTCCCAAAGCGCCAGCGCGCCGGCGACGATCGCCAGGCCACGCAGGCGATTGAGCGCGGCGCGGCTCATCTCAGATGCTCCCAGATTTGATCCTGAAGATCGAGGATCGAGCGATCGACCCGGCTGCGCGGACGTGCCTTGTCGATCTTGTATTCGGCCACGATACGTCCCGGCCCGACGCCGAGCACGATCACGCGGTCCGCGAGGTACAACGCCTCGCTGAGCGAATGCGTCACGAAGATCACCGTCTTGCGTCGACTGGACCACACGCGCAGAAGCTCGTCCTGCATCTCGATGCGTGTGATCTCGTCGAGCGCGCCGAACGGCTCGTCCATCAGGAGGATTTGCGGATCGAGCGCCAACGCTCGCGCGATCGCGACGCGCTGCTGCATCCCGCCCGAAAGCTGGTTGGGATAGCGATCGCCATACGCCGACAGACCGATCAGCTCGAGCAGTTGCATCGCCTCGTGCTGGCACTCGGCCGGTGCAAGGCCCCGGCTGCGGGCGCCGAACTCGATATTTTTGCGCGCCGTCAGCCACGGAAACAGCGCGTGCTGTTGGAACACGACACCTTTGCCGCGACCTGGACCGGTAACGGCGGCTCCATCGACAAGGATCGTCCCCGACGAGGGTTCGACCAAGCCGGCCACCATGTTGAGCAGCGTGGTCTTGCCACAGCCGCTGCGCCCCACCAGGGCAACAAATTCGTTCTCGCGGATTGCCAGATCGATCGGCGACAGGGTCGGCGGCGCGTCTCCGTACTGTTTGCCGACCCCACGGATATCGATCTTCGGCGTCGCTGTATCAGGAGGCTGATCTGCCTTCGGGCGTTGAAGCGCTGCGGCCATCATGCTTCACCTTTGGTGCCAGAAGCATCGAAGCTCGGCGGTGGCGTGTAGACGATGAGCCCTTCGTTGATGATCGCATCATTGCCGCCCCAGAACTCCGCTTTTTTGCGCTGATCATCCTTGGCGCAACGATCGACCGCTTCGGGATCGCACAGCTTTCGCAATTCGATCTCCAGCTCGACCGCGCGTTTGTGGGCACCGCCGCCTGCATTGAGATCGTGGCGCTCTTCCGGGTCTCTGGCGAGGTCAAAAAGTTGGGCGCTGGCGCCGACGTGGTAGATCAGCTTTTCGCTTCCGTCGCGCAGCGCAAACGATGCGTTGGCTGATCCTGCTGCGTGGTATTCGCTCAGCACCGGCCGTGAGCGCTTGGCGCCGCCGATGATCGGCCACAGACTCTCCCCATCGACGTCGCCTTGCGGCACGAGTCCGGCGCCCTCGACGATCGTTGGCGCAAGATCGACGTGGGAGACAGGCTCATCGACGACCATGCCCGCCGGTACGTCTGGCCCTGCGATGATGAGCGGAACACCGATCGCCGGTTCGTACAGGTGCGATTTGCCGAGCAGGCCGTGCGCACCGGCCGACTCGCCGTGATCGCTCGAATAGATGACGCGCGTATCGTCGAGGAGGCCGAGATCGCGGGCGGCATCGAGCACTTGCCCGATCTGTTCGTCGAGATGAGTCGAGAGTGCGTGATAGCAGCGCACGATCTCGCGCAGCATCGCTTCGTCGCGAATCTCGCGTGTGTCCATCTGACGACGCAGGTGAGCCACTGCGGGGTGCTCGGGGCGCTCCTCCGGCCGATACAGCGGCGGCAGCGGCAGATCGACGTCCTTGTATTGATCGTAGAGCCGTTGCGGCACTGTGAACGGTGGGTGTGCCGAGACGTATGATACGAAAAGCGCCCACGGCCGTTCGCGGCGCTTGGCGACCGTTTCCAGCCAGCGGATCGCTTGCTCGGTGATGGCGCGGTCGTACGCCTGATACGCCGTGCTGCCGATGCCGGATTTCTCGAAATAGAGCTCCCACTGTCCGCGATTGACCGGCTCAGAGCCGGACCAGCGCAACAGCATCGAGACGCCGCCCTTGCCGTTGAGAATGTGCATCGGCGCGATCTCGCGCGAGAAACCGTTGTCGTCGTCGCTCGAGCGAAAATGCAGCTTGCCGACCGATACCGTATCGTGACGCGCGGCGCGCAGATCATGCATCCAGCTGCGAACACGCCCGTCGTAGACAATCGCGTTGTCCCAGTAGCCGGTGGTGTGCGGGTAGCGGCCGGTTGCAAGCGCAGCACGTGCCGGGCAGCAGATCGGGCTTGCCGACCACGCGTTGGCAAAACGCACGCCGCGCGCGGCCAGGGCATCGATGTTCGGCGTCCTGGCCTGCGGATTGTCGTAGCAACCGACGACCGATCGCGCGTGATTGTCGGAGAGCAGGAACAGTAGATTGGCAGGGCGCGTCATGTCGTCACTTCAGATCGATGCGGAGTTTGTAGCGATCGCCGCGCATGAACGAGCGGCGGACTTCCCGCACGCGGTCGCCGTGTCCGTAACTCAAGCGCTCGATGCGAAAGACTGGCGCACCGATCTTGACGCCGAGATGCTTGGCGACGGTTACGTCGGCCAGCACCGGCTCGATCGCATCTTCGGCACGCAGGAAGTAGAGACCGTATGTTGATTCCAGCAGCTCATAGAGGTGCATCTTGGAGAGATCGCGCTTCTCCAGTCCCGGCGTCAGCGAGGCGGGAAAGAAGCTCGCAGCCAGAGTAATCGGCACGCCGTGCATGAATTGAACGCGTTGCAACTCGTAGACAGCCTCGCCCTTGCGCAATCCGAAAAGCCTTCGCAAGTCGGCGGGCGGCGGACGAAGTTCGCACTTGAGGACCTTCGAACCGACATCGTGCGCGATCGCGCCCGATCGATAGAATGCATATGACGCGAGAACGCTGCCCTCGAACTTGGAATCGGCAACGAACGTCCCGCGCCCTTGTTTGCGTTCGAGCAGGCCATGGCGCGCGAGGTCGGCAAGGGCGCGCCGCAAGGTGCCACGGCTGACGCCGAAATGTTCGCAGAGTTCGATTTCGGACGGCAGCTCGCTACCTGCCGGCCAGCGCTGCGAGACGATCTGGTCGGTGAGCGCCTGTGTGAGGCGGTGATACAGCGGCGTCGCCGACGAGGTCGATAGTGCCAAGGCGCTCACGTCAGCCTGCGTCGAAGCCGTTTCGGTGCTCGCCGAAGGATGCGCTGAATGACGTGCCATATGCTCTCCGTCGTGAAAGGTATAGACGTTTGTACCTTTGACGGCAACCGCAAATTCGCGCGATGCAGCCCCTGTGAATGCGGGCCGCGCAGGCCCGGATTAAGTCGATGGTTTGATTTGAGAATCGATCGCCGGTCTGGCCGCGAGATCGAACGGCGCGGCGGTCAGCGCGGCAAATCGTAGGCGAGGCGGAAGCCGACGTGTCCGGTTGCAGTGTCGGGCGGATTGCCGATCCGCGCCGCGATGCGGTAGCGGTAGCAGTATGAGCGGTGGCAGAGATAGGAGCCGCCCTTGAGGACGCGCCCGTTGTTCGCAAGCGAGGCGGCATTTCGGGCTTTCGCCTCACGCGTCATCGAACGGATGCGAAAGCGGTCGCCGCACCACTCCCATACATTGCCCGCCATGTTGTGGATGCCGAAGCCGTTCGGTGCGAAGGCGTTCACGGGCGCGGTGCCGCGAAAGCCGTCAGCACCGGTATCTCGGTTCGGAAACTGGCCCTGCCAAATGTTGCAGGGGAAGCTCGACTCATCGTCCGGCTCAGCATCGCCCCAGGGAAAGCGAGCGCCCGAGCGTCCGCCGGCCGCGGCGAATTCCCATTCGGCTTCGCTGGGCAACCGTGCGCCGTGCCATGCGGCGTAGGCTTGCGCATCGTTCCAGGAAACGTGGACTACCGGATGATCCAACCGCAACTCGACCGATGAGCCAGGTCCCTCCGGGTGGGCCCAATCGGCGCCGTCGACGCGGCGCCACCAGGGGGCGCCCTCAGCGCCTGCCGTCGTCGCTTCGACGTTCGGCAGCAGCCCCGCGAAGACGAACGACCAGCCAAAGCGGGTCGCTTCGGTTACATAGCCCGATGCGTCGATGAACTCCGCGAAATCCCGGTTCATCACCGCATAGGGGTCGATCAAGAACGGTGCGACGCGTACGCGCCGGGAAGGGTACTCGCCGTCGCCGGGTAGAATCTTTTCATCCGTCCCGATCGAGAATTCGCCACCCTCGATCCGGATCAGCCGACCGGGGTGACGCTGCCCTGTGACGGGGGTAGGCGACGCCTTGAGCGAGGCCGCGAAGTGCGCGGCGCGGATGCCCGGGCAACAGGATTGCGGATGGTCGGCCGTCACGGGATTCCCAACATCAAGCTGCAGAGTCTCTATTCCACCCAACCGATAGCAGCAACCCTATGGGCGCGTCTCGCCATCGGATGACCTGTTCCCGCGCTGAGGGCACTCTTCGGCGCTGTTGCGTTTCACGGCCAGCTCGCATTGCTCCACGCCGACTTGATATGCGCGAGTTGATCGGCGGTTCGGCGCTCGGCCGCAAGGCGCGCCGACGGAATCTCGATCGCGCGGCGAAATTCGTAGAGCTGGACCGGACCTTCCGGGCCTTGGGGATATTGCGGGCGGACGGCCGGCATCCGCTGTTCGATGACGAAGGTCCCGAGGCCGCTGCGGGATTCTACCAGACCAAGATTCTTGCCAGGTGCGATCAATGCAGCGGCAGTGCTCGATCTCTAAATGAACGCGCCGGGCGGCGCGTTATCGGCCTTCGGCAAGCCAAGTGGCGACAGCTGGCAGATCCAATTAGGGGAACGTCATCGCGGCAGCTTTCGGCTGGCGCCGGTCTTCTGCAGAGGAAATCCGTGTTTCTGGGGTCATGCGCGGGCCATGCGAAAGGGCGCTGACGTCGCGAGCGGTCCGGACTCTTTGCGGATATGGCTAATTTCGCGGGTTCCGGGGGCGCGCCCAACGATATCGCTGATCTTCAAAAAATGCGTATGCTACGAAAAATGCGCCTCGATTTACTCTAATCGATGCTTGGCCTTAGGCGCCCTCGTGGTGGCGAGTGTAATAAGGCCGCTCTATACACAAATTATTCTTAGAAAACTGGTACAAATTGCTGGGATTACCTACTTCTGCAGAATACCGCCCCTTCATTACTGCAAAAATGGAATTGAAACGACTTCGCCGATGCGCTGTCAAGCCGAGCCGGCACTCGGTAGAGTTGTTTCTGACTGCACGCGCCGATGCTAAGAAGGCATTTGATTAGTTAACGCAATTTTTACTTTTTTTGGGGCGGGTGGGGTTCTTTGAGGCAGGCGGGCAATTTTTTTGCCGCTGCGGGGCTGGATAGCACTTCCAGTGCGCATGTCGGCGTTGAGAGTTTTTGGCCTGGCGGCGACGGGCACACTTTCGTCGTTCCCGATGCGCACCTGCTGTTCTCCGGTGATTTCCATCGCTCCGGCCAGGATCTGATCATCTCCGATCCATCGCACCACTTCGTGGTGCCGCACTATTTTCACGGCAGCAAGCGGCCGACGCTGGTCTCACCCGAGGGTGCGCCACTCGATCCCAAGGTCATCGAGGCGCTGACCGGTCATGTTGAACTCGCCCAGGCGGGTGGGGCGCCGGCCGGCAAGGTCGTCGGTCATATCGTCAAGATGACCGGCAGCGCCAGCGTGGTGCGCAATGGCGTCACAGCCGTGCTCAATGTGGGTGACGTCATCTATCAGAATGATGTGGTCCAGACCGGCAGCGGTTCGACGTTGGGTCTTGTGCTGGAAGATGGCACGGCATTCAACCTCACGGCCAACGCGCGGTTGATGCTGAACGACCTGACCTACGATGCCAGCAGTACTTCCAATTCCTCACTGATCACGCTGGTGCAGGGTGCGGCAAGTTTTGTCGCAGGCCAGGTGGCAAAAACCGGAGACATGAGAGTTGCGACGCCGGTTGCCGTCATCGGCGTGCGAGGCACGGCAGTTCAGCTGGATATTTCGTCTGCTGACGGAAGAGTATCGGTATCTGTTCTCGATCAGGGCGACGGCCTGGTCCATGCGGTCCAGGTCTACGACACGCGGGGAAACCTGATCGGCACGGTCACCAGCAACTCTGGCACCGGCCTGACACTGACGCCCACGGCGACATTCGAGGTGATCGCGCAGTTAACGAACAAGAACCCCGCTGACGTTGCGCGTGAATTCAACGCCTTCCAGTCGCTGCTGTCGACCTATGATGCCGGCAAGGTGATGTTCCCCAACCTGCCGCAGCACACCAAGAACGACACTGGCGGCGGGGACAACAACACCAGTCCGGGCACGACCAAGTATGCCGGCAGCACGCCGGCGACCCCTCCTGCGACCGAATTCCACGCGGCGGTGATCACGGCGAGCTCGAATACGGGTAGCAGCACGCCGGCAATTGTCGTCGTCACGCCGCAGGCGACAAGCCCAAGCGGTGGCTCCGGCGGATCAACGAGCTCCACACCCACCGACACTCCGACCATTCTCGCGGTCAATGTGACGCCAGTGCCCTTCGTGGTCACGCCGTCGAAGGTAGCATCGATCACGTCGGGTAGCGGCGATCACACCGCGCCGGTGATGAGCGCTTCGGGTGATGTGGTCTACGACCCCGACGGCATCATCTACTTCTACGATCGAGAATCCGGCGCGACGATCCGGGTGACGCCCGACGACGGTCGAACCTATTCTGGCCAGACCATCAGTTCGGACGGCCGCTACGTTGTCTATCAGGGTACCAACGGCGGCCCGAGCAACATCTATGTCTGGGGCACCGATCCTGCCGACAGCGCGCATTATCACGTCCAGACCCTGATCGGGCGTGGCGGCGCGCCCGCGGTGAGTGGCGATGGCAGCGTCATCCTGGCTGAACGCGGCGGCGGTATCGTCATTTACGACCTGCAGGGTCACCAGAAGGGTACGATCTCAGCGGCCGCGGTCGGTGGCAGCGGCAGTGTCTGGCTGCCGTCGATCAGTGCCGACGGCCATATCATCGCCTTCTGGCATTCGGACAGCGCAAATCCGGGTGGTTCCGGCCAACTCTATGCCTATGACTCGACGACAGCGATCTTTTCCGAGATCGCGACCGTCTCATCCGGCGCTGGCGTTCATGGCGCTTCGCTGAGCGCCGACGGCCACTACGTCGTCTATCAAGGCCAATCGCCGGGCGGGCGCGCGGAGATTTATCTCTATGACCTCGTCGCCGGCCACGTCGTCTTCACGACGGAAAACACGCCTGAGATCACCGGGGGCGCCAGCCGAAACCCGGTGATCAGCCCGGACGGGCACTACATCATCTTCACGAGTGATGCTCAAATCACGAACGACGATGGTAATGCCTTTGCCGACACCTATGTCGTCGATGTCACCAATCCAGCGGCGCCGGTGTTCGCGCTGGTCTCGCAACAGGGCAACGCCGCTTCCGACGGCGGTGTTGCGATCAGCGCTGGTGGAATTTACGTGGCATTCGCCAGCAATGCCTCTTTCAGCGGCGGCAACGCGGGCAGCAGCAACATCTTTGTTGTGGATCCCGGTGCAGGCCACAGCGCGATCATTCAGGAAACCGCGAACTCACCTTCGAACCTGACGGCCACTGGTGTCATTGCGATCACCGGGGGCACTACTGGCGTGACACTCAGCGTTACCGACGCGGCCGGGAATCCGACGTCGCTGCTCTCCGCGGCCTTCAATTCCGGCGGAAACATCCAGTGGGACTTCAGCGAAGCAAAATCGGACTTTGCATCCCTTCCCTTCGGGCAGGACCTGGTCAGGCAATTCATTGTCACGATGAGTTCGAGCGGCGGCACGACGACGATTCCCGTGAGCGTCACCGTACACAACGCGGTCCAGCCGACGATTGTCGCCGTCGACGCACCGCCAGTCGCCGTTCCGGTCACGTTACCAGCGGGATCAATCAATACAACTTACGTCATCGCGGATGCCGATCTGTTCGCGGGCGTCACTGATGTTGACGGACCCTTGCTGACCATCACCAACGTCAGCCTCCAGAGCGGCATCGGGTCTGTGCAGCAAGACGTGAGCGGAAACTGGGTGTTTTCGCCCGGGCCCAACTACAACGGGGCGGTCGTACTCAGTTATACCGTTTCAGATGGCACATTTAGCGCCAGCTCGACTGCAAGCCTGACAATCGACGGCACGGCGCCGAACGCACCATCAATCAGCATGGTCACGGACGATACGCCTCCGGCGACAGGGCCGCTGGCCAGCGGCGATTCGAGCAATGACACCGACCTGACGGTAAAGGTCGAACTGAATGGGACGAACGCGGTCGCCGGCGATACCGTGCAGCTCTACAACGGCACCGGCACGAGCAGCCAGCTCGGCACGTCCTACATCTTGACGAGCGCCGACATCACGGCCGGATTTGCCAATGTGCAGACCGGGCCGCTGAGCAACGGCACGACCTACCTGATCACGGCACGGGTCACCGATCAGGTCGGCAACCAGAGCGCTGCTTCCGGCTCTTTCACTGTCATCGAAGACACCACGCCGCCGACGGCGGCAGTGGCGATAACGGCGATCGCGACCGATAGCGCTCCGGGCGGTACCAATAACGACTTCATCACCAACGACACCACGCTGACGGTGTCGGGGACTAACGGCACGCTGGGCTCGGGCGAGAAGGTGCAGATCAGCACCGACGGCGGCGCAACCTGGGTCGACGTCACGCAGTCGAGCGGGACATGGACCTATGCCGATCCAGCGACGCACAATACGAGCTTCACCTATCAGGTGCGGGTGGTGGATACGGCCGGCAACATCGGCAACACGGCCAGCCAGGCGGTGACGATCGATACCACGGCCCCGACGGCGGTCGCGACGGTGACGGCGCTCAGTTCGGACACGGGCACGGCCGGGGACTTTATTACCAGTGTTTCATCGCAGACGGTGAGCGGCACCTATGCGGGGACGCTGGGGTCTGGCGAGAAGATCCAGGTCAGTGCAGATGGTTCGACCTGGATTGATGCGACGGCTAGTGCGGGGAGCTTCACGGCTTCTGGCGTCGCGCTGCTGGCGGGCAACGGCACGCTGTCGGTGCGGACAATCGACACCGCGGGCAACGTCACGGCCGGCAGCGGCCACGGCTACACGCTGGACACCACGGCTCCGAACGCCGCAGTAGCGATCACCGCGATTGCGACCGATAGTGCGCCAGGAGGCACCAACAACGACTTCATCACCAACGACACCACGCTGACAGTATCGGGCACCAACGGGACGCTCGGCAGCGGCGAGAAGGTGCAGGTCAGCACCGATGGCGTTAGCTGGGCCGACGTTACGCCGTCCACCGGGACGACCTGGACCTACACGGATCCGGCAACACACAATACGAGCTTCACCTATCAGGTCCGGGTCGTGGACACGGCCGGCAATGTCGGCAATACGGCAAGCCAGGCGGTGACGATCGATACCACGGCGCCGAACGCACCGTCGATTACGTCGGTAACGGATGACGTGCCCCCGGTGACGGGGACGCTGACCAGCGGCGGCTCGACCAACGATACCGATCTGACGGTGAAGGTGAGCCTGAGCGGAACCGGAGCGGTGGCAGGCGATACGGTGCAGCTCTACAACGGCACCGGCACGGGCAGCCAGCTCGGCACCTCGTATACGCTGACGGCCACCGATATCGGCAACGGTTTTGCCAATGTGCAGACTGGAACGCTGACCAACGGCACGACCTACACGATTACGGCGCGGGTTAGCGACCAAGCGGGTAACCAGAGCGGCGCGTCAGGTTCGTTCGTTGTCACGGAGACCGGCACAGCACCGAACGCGCCGTCGATTGCGTCGGTGACAGACGACGTGTTGCCGGTGACGGGGACGCTGACCAGCGGCGGCTCGACCAACGATACCGATTTGACCGTGGCGGT
>DATEJC010000057.1:0-3780 GCA_035278345.1 Bradyrhizobium sp.
GAGACGCATCGGCGATGCGCGACGGATCAACCCGCGCCGGATCGATCGCCGCCGCGGCCGTGGCACTGATTGTTTCGACCGACATGTGTTGGTGCCTCGCTCCTCGCGAAACCCCCGCGCGGTCTTACTGAGCGCCCACCCGGCGCTCATGCCTGCCGCACAGTGCGGCGATTATGGTTAATGGCGGGTTAAGGAATTGGGCGGCGAGCCCGTCACTTGCGATAGACGGCGTGCGGATCGAACAGCCGGTCGGCATCGACAAAGGCGAGCCTGATCTTGCCGCTCTCACCCTCGACCTTCCGGTAAAAGCAGGAGCGTCGGCCGGTGTGACAGGCGGCCCCCACCTGCTCGACCCGGATCCAGACCGCATCCTGGTCGCAGTCGGTACGCATCTCGACCACCCGCTGCGTATGGCCGGAACTCTCGCCCTTCTTCCAGAGCGCATTGCGCGAGCGGCTGAAATACCAGGCTTCGCCGGTCGCGATGGTCTTGCGCAGCGCCTCGTCGTTCATGTGCGCGACCATCAGCACCTCGCCGGTCGCAGCGTCGGTAGCGACGCAGGTGACAAGACCGGACGCGTCGAACTTGGGCTGAAAACTCAGCCCCTCTTCGCGGTCGATATCAGCAGAATTGGACAAGCTAGCCTCGCATATTCAATGCGAGGTCACCGCTGCGGTGCTCGCACCATGGAAAGGAAACGCGACTGCTCCGCCGGATTGTCGCGGAACATGCCGGTGTAGCGGCTGGTGAAGGTCATCGCGCCATGCTTGGCGACGCCGCGCACCGACATGCAGGTATGCTCGGCTTCGACCAGCACGGCAACGCCGCGCGGCTTCAGGATTTCGTCGATCGCCGCCGCGATCTGCGCGGTGAGATGTTCCTGGGTCTGCAGGCGGCGCGCGAAGATGTCGGTCAACCGCGCAAGCTTGGACAGGCCCACCACCCGCTCGACCGGCGTGTAGGCGATATGCGCTCTGCCGTAGAACGGCATCATGTGGTGCTCGCACTGCGAGGTGAACTCGATGTCGCGCACCAGGACGAAATCGTCATAGCCGGCGGTTTCGCCGAAGGTGCGGTCGAGCACTTCGGCGGGGCACTGATGGTAGCCCTGATACAGTTCGTCAAAGGCCTCGACGACGCGGCGCGGCGTATCGAGCAGGCCCTCGCGATCGGGGTTCTCGCCGATATAACTGAGCAGCGTATGCACAGCCTGCTCGGCCTCATGCCGCGAGGGGCGCGCCTGGTCGGCGCGGACGGCGGCGGAAAGGAATTCGGAAGGATCGAGCTCGGCTGGGCGGGTTTCCGGCGCCTTGCGCGGATTGAGGGATTTGATCAGTGCGTCGACCATGTCTTCTCCGTTCGACCGGCCTTACATGGCCGGATGTGTCACCGGGCAGACGGGGCGGATGATGCCGCCGGACGCCTGAGTCCCCTTAGCTTTACGTGCAGCTTACTTGGCTATCCTAGCACCGCCACAAAGGAATTGCCCTGCAAATCCCGCATAGCGCGCCGAACGGCCGGGCTGTATTTCCGCCGTTCCGGTACATATATAGGGGTATGAACCGGGGCCGCCAAGGGCGTGCCGCGTGTGGAATGCTGGACCTCGATCTATGCTGAACGACATCTACAACAAGCGGATCATTGAACTAGCCGGCAATATCCCGCGCCTGGGCCGTCTGCCCGACCCGCACGCCAGCGCCACAGCGCACTCAAAGCTCTGCGGCTCGACCGTGAAGGTCGACTTGAAGATGGACGGCCCGGTCGTCACCGACTTCGCCCATGACGTGAAAGCCTGTGCGCTGGGTCAGGCCTCCTCCTCCATCATGGCAAGCCATGTCGTCGGCTCGAACGCGAGCGAATTGCGCGAGTTACGCGAGACCGTTCGCAAGATGCTGAAAGAGAACGGCGCGCCGCCGGAGGGCAAATGGGCCGACATCGCCCTGCTCGAGCCCGTGCGCGACTACAAGGCGCGCCATGCCTCGACCATGCTGACCTTCGATGCGGTTGTCGATGCGATCGGCCAGATCGAGGCCAAGGCGAAGCAGCCGGCTTAGCCTTCATACCACCACGCACTGCAGCCTCATCCTGAAGAACGCGTCGTTGGCGCGCGCCTCGAAGGATGGCCGCGGGCAGACCGAGGCCTCATGGTTCGAGACGCGCGTTCTGCGCTCCTCACCCCATGGGGGCTTGAGGGCTATTGCTTGGGGAGATTCTCCGGCGGGACCTGCTCCTGCGCCGGCTTCTCGGCAGGGGCCACACCGCCGGTTTGCATTTCCGCGGTCTTGGTCGCCTTCGCGGGGTGAACCACAGCGTCATCGCCGGCGGGCGCGCTGACGAAGCGATCCTGCACCGGCTTCGGCTGCGCGTTGGCCACCGGCACCGAATTGTCGCGCGGCAGCACGTCGGCAATCGCATCCGTGGTTATCAGATTGGTCACGCGCAATTCGGCCGGTGTCAGCCGATGCAGGTCTTCCCACGGCGGCACGCTCAGCGACAACGACAGCAGATCACCGGTGCCGCCCATGTCGAAGGTGTATTTGGCAAGGCGCCCGATGTCGCGCTCGACGATCATCATGTCCTGCGCAGTGTACATCGCGGCCTTGGCGTCGTCGGCACGGTCGCCCATCCAGATCTGGTGCACGCGCACGCGCGCAGCTTCCGGCACGTAGCGCGTTTTGCCCGCCAACAGCAGGAACACGCACATCGACTCGCAGTAGGCCTCCGGAGCGACGCGTGCACCCATCTTGTTGTCGCCACGCAGGCTGATGCCCACCGTGGTGAGCATGCCGAGACCGCGGAAGCGACGCCCGAGCGTGATGGAGTCGTTCACCGAGCCGCCGCTGGAATCGAACACGATGGTCGCACCGGCGAGATCGCGCCCGCGCGCAAATTCCTCGAAGTCGTGCGGACTGTCTGCGGTAACGATGCCAACCGCGCTGATCCAGCCGCGGCAATCGGGCTTGCACTCCACCCAGTTGAAGCGCATCGGCAGCTTGCGTTCTTCGAGCGTGACGCCGGCCTTCGCGGAATTGCCTGACGTCGTGATCGCGCCAGGCAAACCGAGGCAGAGGACCGTTGCGCCGATCAGCGCCCAGCCGCGAAGCTCAAGCGACTTCGAAATTCTCAATTTGGTTCCTTCCCCAAGCCCCAGCAATGCGGCTGTGATGGCTCCCAAACGCGACTTGATTCTGTCATGGCCGCGTTATCAAAACGGTAACTGTGCTGACCGGTGTCGTCCATAGAACCTTTGCTGCAGTGCCGTCAGCGCTGTGCGATATTTTCCAACTGTGGCGTAAATACCTGCAAGATAAGGGTTCCGTGCATTGGAACCCCCGCAAGATTACGGTCATGATGACAATCGACAGCCGATGAAGCATGCACTGCAACGCTACTGCCCCGACTGCGCCGGTGCGCTGATGCGCCTGCCGCGCAATGCGGGCCGCGGCATGATCTGGATTTATCGTCACACGCTGTCGCCGCTGGTCGGCTACAACTGCCGACACCTGCCGACATGTTCTGTCTATGCCGACGAGGCGATTGAACGCTTCGGATTGTGGGGCGGCGGATGGATGACGCTGGCGCGGCTGCTGCGATGTCAGCCCTGGGGCACGTCGGGCATCGACAATGTTCCGGCAACGAAACCTGAAGGCGCGCGCTGGTATCTGCCCTGGCGCTACGGCCGCTGGCGCGGAGTCAACGGGCCGCCCTGAGCTTGCGTGATCGGGTGCGGAACCAATTGTTCCGTGCTCGCGTTGATGTGATGCCCTCTTCGCGGAGGAA
>DATEJC010000058.1:0-7334 GCA_035278345.1 Bradyrhizobium sp.
TGCGTTGCACGAGGTCGCTGGTCACCCCGACGTACAGGATGCCGTTGGGTGCGCTCGCCATGATGTAGACGTAACCGCCGGACATCGGCGGATGATGAAGCACGTGGATGGCCGGGACAAGCCCGGCCATGACGGAGGTGGGGTATCGCTCGCCTATTTCCTCGGCGCCGGCTTCCGCTTCCGCAAATGATACGTCAGTGCCAGCGGCACGTAGTGGCGCAGCTCCGTTTCCGGCAGCTTCTTGTCCGTATCGAGCAGGGTGGCGCAGATTTCATTCCTGCCACTCGGTCAGCGCAGGCTGCACGCGGTCGCGCACGTCGTCATGACGCCCTTCTCGCATTTGATGCAGGCGGCGATGCACTGGTCGCGGTTCCTCGGGTTGTAGGAGGCGTAGTTTTCCGCAATGCATTTGGAAACCGAACCCGGAGGCGTCGGATCAGAACAGCCCGCCGTCGACAGCAGCGCCACCAGCCCGATCGCCGCGAAAAATTCCCGCCGCCTCATTCGACTGCCCCATCAGGGTGCTGAATTCGGTAAGTGAGAAACGCCGCCAGATTAGGCCAGTTCCCGAGTCGGCGGAAGGGGGCAAGCGCTCCGATCCCACCGGTCAACAGGCTCACCGCGACGTCGGCGGCCCCGCGAGGTTGCCCGACAGGATCGCCTTGCCCATCTCCTCGTAATGCGTATCGCGGGCCTGGAGCTGCTGGTTGATCGCGTGCATGTCGCGCAGGCGGCGCTCAAGGCCGTTGGCGCGGAACACCGCCGTGGCGCCGGCCATGTGATAGGCGGTGTCGACGATCTCGGTCGATTGATGGATGCTTGAGGTCGCGGCCAGCCGCAGCGCGACGCGATGGCTTTCGGTGAAGGGGCCGCGCACCAGATCGTCCCACACCTCGGCGGCGGTGGCGAACAGATAGGCGCGGGCACGCCGCAGCTTTGCTTCGGTCAGACCAATCAGTGCCTGCACCGCGCTGTTGTCCTTCATCGCCGACAGGCCCTGCGGCGTCTTCTTGCGGGCAAGCTCGATCGCCGCATCGAACTGCGCGCGGGCGACCCCAAGCGAGGTCGCGGCAAAGCCCATGCTGTAGATCGCGTTGGTCGGGATCTTGTAGAGCGGGCCTTTCTCGCGCAGTGCCGACGGCTCGTCGCGCAGCGCCGCGAATTTCTCGGGGATGAAGAGATTGTCGACCGAGTATGAATCCGTACCGGTGCCGCGCAGCCCGATCACATCCCAGACGTCGTACAATGTCGCGCTCGAGAGCGGGAACAGGATGGTGCGGATTTCCGGCGAGCCGTCCGGCTTCCGGCGCGGCGTGCCGTCGGCTTCGGTGATGCGCACATGCGCCCCCAGCCAGCTTGCCTGACGCACGCCCGAGGCGAATTCCCAGCGCGCATTGGCGCGATAGCCGCCGGGCTCGGCGCGGACGTCATGGTTGATCGCGCCCCAGGCCAGAATGCCCTGCTTCGTGTTGAAGATTTCGTCGGCCGCGTCGTGGTCGATATAGGCCGAGATGACCGCGCAGACGCTGCACTGGCCGAGGCACCAGGCGGTGGAGGCATCGGCTTTGGCGATCTCCTCCTGCATCTGCATGAAGGTGGCGAGCGGCACCTCGGCGCCGCCGAGGCTTTTGGGCAGCAGCGCGCGGTACAAGCCGTTCTCGACCAGCGCGGTGACCACGGGTTCGGTGAGGCGGCGCGTGCGCTCGATCTCGTCGGCTTCCTGCCTGATCAAGGGCGCCAGCGCCCGCGCGCGCTCGACGAGGTCGATAGCGGTGGCCTTGTTCATGCGTCTCCCCGGGGCCCTTCTTGATTGTGGTTTAGCGGGCGGGCGGATGGTGGCCCATCCGCCTGATACGATCAAGCCGGGCGCGTCACAGGACAGTCATGCCGCAGCGCGGCCGAGATCGAGCGTTTGCCGTCGCTTTGATGGAAAACTCAGAGCCACCGCGACCGCCGCAAGCCCGATCGCAAAGGAACCGGCATGCAGCCATGTGTAGGCATGGGTGGTGTCGTACACGAGCCCGCCGGCCCACGGCCCCAGCGCCATGCCGAGGCTGGCGAAGGCCGAGACTGCGCCGAACACCGTGCCCATGATTCTGGCGCCGAAGAATTCGCGCACCAGCACGGCATAGAGCGGCATCACCCCGCCATAGGCGAGGCCGAACACGACCGACAGCGCGTAAAACTCGCCGAGCCTGAACACCGCCAGATACGTCGCGATGCACAGCGCCTGCACGAGCAGCCCGCCGACCAGCACGGGCTTTGCCCCGATGCGGTCCGCCATCGCGCCGAGCAACAGGCGCCCGCCAAGCCCGGAGAAGCCGGCGACGCTGTAGACGGTGACCGCAGTGAGCGGCGCGATGCCGCAGATCATGGCGTAGCTCACCATGTGGAAGATCGGCCCCGAATGCGCGGCGCAGCAGGCGAAATGCGCCAGCGCCAGCGTGATGAATTGCGGCGTGCGCAGCGCCTGCGCTGCGGTCCATTCGGTCTGCGGTGCGTCAGCGGTGTTCGCGGCTGCAGCGCCGGCGCCTTGCGGCGGCGGCCGCACCAGGAAGCACGCCGGGATCAAAAGCGCCCATGCCGCGATGCCGATCACCAGCATCGCGGTGCGCCAGTCATAGGCCGTAATCAGCATGCTGGCGGTAGGCGCGACCGTCACCGGCGACACGCCCATGCCGGCGGAGACCAGCGCCACCGCGAGGCTGCGATGCTTGTCGATCCACGCGCTCGCCAGCGCCATCATCGGCGCATAGAAGCTGCCGGCGGCGATGCCGATAAAAACGCCGAAGCAAAGCTGGAATTGCCACAGCTCCTGCGCCTGGCTCGCGGTGACGAGCCCAAGGCCGAGCAGGAGGCTGCCGGCCAGCACCACGATGCGCGTGCCGTAACGGTCGGACAGCGTGCCCCAGACGAAAGCGGCGAACCCCATGCAGAGGAAATCCAGCGTCGCCGCCGCCGACACGCCTGCGTTCGACCAGCCCATCGCCGTCGAAATCGGCTGTAAAAACACCGCCAGCGACAGCATGGTGCCAAAACCGATGCAGGTCATCAGCGCACCCGCTGCGACGATGACCCAGCCGTAATCGAATCGAGAGGTTTTGCTGCCCATGCGTTTCCCCGGCACGTTGATCGTGTTGTCGTGCGCAGAGGGATGGTGGCCTATTCGCTGCGCGGGAGCAATATGACGGACAGCATCCCTTTCATGCGGGGATCAGGTGATTGTGAGTTGCGTGGGAGATTTCGTCCGCTAGCCCGAGGAGATTTTTCGCTGCGCTTCTCGGCGCGCCCGAACTGTTTTGCTGAGGAGCGATTGACGCGCTTCAGGCGGCCCTAGGATTGCGTCGTGGCTTGGTGGATTCGGCCCGCAGACAATTGTCGTTCTACCCGTCCACCAGTCACCGGAAATGCCTGCCCGATTCAGCTCCCACTGCTCCTGTCAAATCACGGGATCGACATGGCTGCCAGTCCGCCTTGAGGCAATTCCGACCTAGTAGGCGGATGTCGGCTACGGGTCCACCAGCGGACGTCAGCTGGAGCGGAGGGCTGGTCCGCAAAGGACCAAGTACGGAAGTCTTACTGCTCTTTCCGGGATTTGGGTTGGAGTAATATTCGGTGCGAGCTGCCATCCAGACCTGCCCGAAATTGATGGCAGCGTGAGCGACTTCGGGCATCACAGTGGACTCATATTGAGTTGCGGCGGTCGCCATCGCTAGCAAGATGGAGGGGAGTTACTATGAGCACTCACTCGACACGAACATTGTTTGCGACCGGCCTTATCACCGTAGCTTTGGCAAGCGGCGCGTTCGGCCAGCAAGACCAACAACTCGGCAAGGTGAGCTTCCCTACATCCTGCGCCCCCAATGTGCAGGCCGAGTTCGATCGCGGCGTCGCCATGCTGCATTCGTATTGGTTCCTGATCGCCCGCCGGAAGTTCGAAGCGATACTGCAGCAGGATCCCGGCTGTGCCATGGCATATTGGGGTGTGGCGATGGACTTCCTCGGCAACACGCTGGCAACCACGCCGACGCGAGCGGAGGCGCAGGCGGCTTGGGACGCACTTGAAAAAGCGCGGGCTGCGGGGCCGAAGACGCAACGCGAGCGTGACTGGATCGAGGCACTGAGCGCCTATTTCCGCGACTATGACAACGTCCAGGTGGATGCCCGCCTGGCAGCCTACGATGCCGCGATGGAGCGAATGGCGCAAACCTATCCTGACGACTACGAGGTGCAGACTTACTATGCGCTGACGCTGCAAGCCTCGGCACCGAAAAGCGACCTCACCTACGCCAAGCAGCTCAAATCCGCGGCACTACTGGAAAAACTCTTCGAGCAGAACCCGCAGCATCCAGGGGTGACGCACTATCTCATTCATGCCTACGACTTTGCGCCGCTTGCTGAAAAAGGGGTCGTGTCGGCGAGGCGCTATGCCGGCATTGCACCGGCCGTACCGCATGCGCGGCACATGCCTTCGCACATCTATTCCATGGTCGGGCTTTGGGAAGAATCCATCGCCTCAAACGCTTCGGCGCTCGAGATTCAGCCCGACTACTATCACGCGTCAGATTTTACCGTCTATGCGCATTTGCAGCTCGCGCAGGACGCCAAGGCCGACGCGATGATCAAGAGGTCACTTGCTACCGCCGATCGCGGCGATCGGCCGATCAACTTCGTCAATTTCACCGCCAAGGCCGCTATGCCGGCGCGCTATGTCTTGGAACGGGCGGACTGGGCCGGCGCTGCCGCGCTGCCGATGACCACGACTAAATATCCCATGGCGGACTCATTGGTCCGCTTCACTCGCGGCCTCGGCATGGCGCGTACCGGCGATCGCGCGGGCGCCAAGGAAGAGATCGAAGCGATGAAGGTGTTGCGTACGACACTGCAGGGTGCCGACCAGTCCTACTGGGCCGACCGCACCGAAGAGCAGATGCTTGCTGTTTCGGCGTGGGTGGCACTGATGCAAGGCGACGGCGATCAAGCGCTGCGGTTCATGCGGGCAGCCGCCGATGGCGAAGACGGCAGCCTCAAACATGTTGCGATGGAAAACCGCCTCTTTCCGTTCCGCGAGCTGCTTGGGGAACTGCTCCTCGAAGTAGGGCAGCCCGCAGCCGCACTGAGCGAGTTCGAGACCGCGCTCAAGCAAACTCCCAATCGCTTCCGAGGCTTCTGGGGAGCCGCCCGCGCCGCCGACGGCTCCGGCAACCGCCAGAAGGCAACCGAATACTTCCGCAAGCTCGCGGAGCTGGCCAAGAACGCCGATACCGAGCGGCAGGAGATTCGGGAAGCCAAGGCATATTTGCAGCGAGATGATACTGTAGGAAATGTACGTAAATGAAGGCTGCTTGACCCTCGTCAGGCGGCCGTCAACGGCGAGAAGATACAACGATGATCCGCGCGATCGCAGTGGCCGTTGTGCTCGGTGTGGTGGTCGCAGGTGTCGGCGTCTACACGAAAGGTCCGCTTGGGTGGCGGATTGAGCCACCACCCAGTGGACTCGACCGTAGAGCTGAGACCGCAATCACGCCCGAAGCCTGGTCGATTTGCACAACTATGGTGTCGGTCGCATCGGATGCCGACTGGGCACAACTCGATCCCGATTTCAGGGCAGGCAAGAGGGCGCTCGCCGCAGAGGATTGGAATGGTGCAATCACAGCGTTCGAACTCGCCGCACTGCGTGACCCTGCTAATCCAGATATCCAAAACTACATTGGCTATGCCTATCGGCGGCTACGTCAGCTTGGTCCGGCCATCGGCCACTATCAGCGGGCGCTGATGCTGAACCCCCGTCACCGCAGCGCGCACGAGCATCTTGGCGAGGCCTATCTGGTACTCGGCGAGCCCATCAAAGCTGAGCAACAACTGGCCGCATTGGAAAGTCTCTGTTTACTTCCTTGCCAGGAATATGACGACCTCAAGCGTGCCATTGCTGCGTATAAAAGATTGGCCGCACGTTGAGGTCAGATCGGCCGCTCAAGCCGTTCGGAATCCAGCCGCACTTCACAGAAATTGCGAACTTCCGGTTAGGGTCACAAGCGGAAATCGGTGCCAACGAAAGACCCCACATCGGTCGAAACCGTGCGAGGTCGTCATCCGCGTGAGGCCGCGCGGCGAAAACTTCCGCATCAGGATCTTTCCCCGGCAGGGGACGCTTGGCAATGATGGTGATGTACCGCTGATTTGCCCGACGAGTCAAGTTTATTTCGTAAAATACGAAATATG
The DNA here is from genome assembly GCA_035278345.1 of Bradyrhizobium sp. Taxonomy (GTDB): domain Bacteria; phylum Pseudomonadota; class Alphaproteobacteria; order Rhizobiales; family Xanthobacteraceae; genus Bradyrhizobium. The sequence continues at coordinate 6,223 of DATEJC010000058.1, forward strand.
AGCTCGGCGTCACCGGCTACTGTGCATGGGGTTGTTTTCGAGTTTTTTGCTTGCCGGTTCCGGAAACGTCCGAGCCGGACCCGATCTCTTCATGCCAAGTCGGTCCGCAGCAGCCAGCCTTAGCTATCCACCTTCAGCGCGGCAATGAAGGCCTCTTGCGGGATGTCGACCTTGCCGAACTGCCGCATCTTCTTCTTGCCTTCCTTCTGCTTCTCCAGAAGTTTTCGCTTGCGCGTGATGTCGCCGCCGTAGCACTTGGCGGTGACGTCCTTGCGCAGCGCGCGGACGGTTTCGCGCGCGATCACCTTGCCGCCGATCGCCGCCTGGATCGGGATCTGGAACATGTGCGGCGGGATCAGCTCCTTCATCTTCTCGACCATGGCGCGGCCGCGGCCTTCGGCGCGGGTGCGATGGACGAGCATCGCGAGCGCATCGACAGGCTCGCCGTTGACGAGGATCTGCATCTTGACGAGATCGGCCGGCTTGTAGTCGGTGAGGTGATAGTCGAATGAGGCATAGCCCTTCGAGACCGACTTGAGGCGGTCGTAGAAATCGAACACCACCTCGTTGAGCGGCAGATCGTATTTCACCATCGCGCGGGAGCCGACGTAAGTGAGCTCCTTCTGCGCACCGCGGCGGTCCTGGCACAGCTTCAGCACGCTGCCGAGATATTCGTCCGGAGTAAGGATCGTCGCCTCGATCCACGGCTCCTCGATCTCGGCGATCTTGACCACGTCGGGCATGTCGACGGGATTGTGAATCGAAATCTCCTGGCCGTCGGTCAGATGCATCTTGTAGATCACGCTTGGCGCGGTCGCGATCAGATTGAGGTCGAACTCGCGCGACAGCCGCTCCTGGATGATTTCGAGATGCAGCAGGCCGAGGAAGCCGCAGCGGAAGCCGAAGCCGAGCGCCGCCGAGGTCTCCATTTCGAACGAGAACGACGCATCGTTGAGGCGCAGCTTGCCGACAGCGGCGCGCAGGTCCTCGAAATCGGCGGCGTCGACCGGGAACAGGCCGCAGAACACCACGGGGACCGCCGGCTTGAAGCCCGGCAGCATCTCGTGAATCGGCTTCCTGTCGTCGGTGATGGTATCGCCGACGCGCGTGTC
>DATEJC010000059.1:0-8559 GCA_035278345.1 Bradyrhizobium sp.
TTCGCCGGAGGGCGAGGGGCTGTCGGCCGTATTCGTCAACACCGCGGGCGGCATCGCCGGTGGCGACCGCTTCGAGGTTGCGATCGCGGCGGGCGAGGGGGCTCGCCTCACCGTGACCACGGCTGCGGCCGAAAAGGTCTATCGCGCGCCGGACGCTCCCGCACAACTCGACATTTCACTCAAAGCCGCCGGCGGCGCTCATCTCGCCTGGTTGCCGCAGGAAACCATTCTGTTCGACCGCGCTAAAATCTCCCGCCGGATCGATATCGATCTTGCGGAAGACGCTTCGCTTCTGCTCTGCGAAATCGTCGTGTTCGGCCGCGCCGCCATGGGCGAGCGCATGGAGAGGGGCGAATTCGTCGACCGCTGGCGCCTGCGCCGCGGCGGCAAGCTGGTCTTTGCCGAGACCGTCCGGCTCGACGGCGATATCGGCGCCAAGCTGAAACGGCCGGCCGTGGCGAATGGCGGAGCTGCCATTGCCACGGCGCTGCTCGTGCCGGGCGACGAAGCCGTGGTCGAGCGCATCCGCGAGGCCGCAAATTCCTGTGGCGGGGAGGTCGGCGTCTCCGCCTGGAATGGCTTTGCAATGGCGCGGTTCTGTGCCCAAGATGCGGCGGCCCTGCGCGCCGACATGATGACGGTGCTTGGCCGCGCGTCGCCTGCATTGCCGCGCCTGTGGCTGAACTAGTTCTCAACTGACGGGTGTTTCCGCATGAATCTTTCCCCCCGCGAAAAGGACAAGCTTCTGATCTCGATGGCCGCGATGGTGGCGCGCCGGCGGCTCGAGCGCGGGGTCAAGCTCAACCACCCCGAGGCGGTTGCGATCATCTCCGATTTCATCGTCGAGGGCGCCCGCGACGGCCGCACCGTGGCCGATCTGATGCAGGCCGGCGCGCAGGTCTTGACCCGTGACCAGGTGATGCCGGGCATTGCCGAGATGATCCATGACATCCAGGTCGAGGCGACGTTCCCTGACGGCACCAAGCTCGTCACCGTGCATGAACCGATCCGATAGGAGCTTTGGCATGATCCCCGGCGAACGCTTCATCAAGGACGGCGAGATCGAGCTCAATGCCGGCCGCAAGACGATCACGTTGTCGGTCGCCAACGCCGGCGACCGCCCCATTCAGGTCGGCTCGCACTACCATTTCTTCGAGACTAATCCCGCTCTGAAATTCGACCGCAAGAAGGCCCGTGGCATGCGCCTCGACATCGCCGCCGGCACCGCCGTTCGCTTCGAGCCCGGTCAGACCCGCGACGTCCAACTCGTCGCCCTCGCCGGCAGGCGCACCATCTACGGTTTTCGCGGTGACGTGATGGGCAAGCTGTAAATCGAAGGCGTGCTGTGACAGGAACGATCCAGGCAACGGCAAGGTTGAGGCAGAAACGGAGGTTGCCATGTTGTCGCCGATCCGCCTCGTCTCCAAGGCAGCCGAATTCGCCGCGCGCCGCCACACGGGAAGGGCGCGTAAGGGACGTCCGGATGAGCCCTACATCAATCACCTTGCAGAGGTCGCAAACATTCTTGCCGAAGTCACCGATGGTGCCGATGCCGAGTTGGTCGCGGCGGGCTGGCTGCACGACACGGTCGAGGATGAACTCGCCACGATGGTGGAGCTCATGGCAGAGTTCGGCGATCGCATTGCCGCGCTGGTGGATGAGGTGACGGACGAGATGTTCCTCCCCACAGCAGAGCGCCGGCAAAGGCAGGTGGCGGACGCGCCCCACAAGTCGCCGGACGCCAAACTGATCAAGATTGCCGACAAGATCAGCAATATCTGCGCGCGCATCCATGCCGATCCGAGCCCGGAGCAGCGCAACGATCTCGTCTCTTACACGATCTGGGCCGAGGATGTCGTTGCCGGATGCCGCGGCGTTAATTCGAAACTTGATGCCAGGTTTGATGAAGCCGTTAGGGCCGCGAAAAGCGCGCTCTGACCGCTCGGTAGATGAGGGGCTGACATGTCCGTGAGAATCAAGCGTTCCGTCTATGCCGACATGTTCGGCCCGACCGCCGGCGACAGGGTGCGGCTCGCCGACACTGATCTGATCATCGAGGTGGAGAAGGATTTCACCACCTATGGCGAGGAGGTGAAGTTCGGCGGCGGCAAGGTGATCCGCGACGGCATGGGCCAGTCGCAGGCAACCAACAAGCAGGGCGCGGCGGATACCGTCATCACCAATGCGCTGATCGTCGATCACTGGGGCATCGTGAAAGCCGACGTCGCGATCAAGGAGGGCATGATCAGCGCGATCGGCAAGGCCGGCAATCCCGATATCCAGCCCAATGTCACCATCGTGATCGGCCCCGGCACGGATGTCATCGCGGGCGAAGGAAAGATCCTCACCGCAGGGGGATTCGACAGCCACATCCATTTCATCTGCCCGCAGCAGATCGAGCACGCGCTGATGAGCGGCGTCACTTCGATGCTGGGCGGCGGCACCGGCCCTTCGCACGGCACCTTCGCCACCACGTGCACGCCCGGACCCTGGCACATGGCGCGGATGATTCAGTCGTTCGACGCCTTTCCGGTCAATCTCGGCATCTCCGGCAAAGGCAATGCGGCGCGGCCGGCCGCACTGGTCGAGATGGTCAAGGCCGGCGCCTGCGCGCTGAAGCTTCATGAGGACTGGGGTACGACCCCGGCGGCGATCGACAATTGTCTTGCAGTCGCGGACGACTACGACGTCCAGGTGATGCTGCATTCCGACACGCTGAACGAATCCGGCTTCGTCGAGGACACCATGAAGGCCTTCAAGGGCCGCACCATCCATGCCTTCCATACCGAAGGCGCCGGCGGGGGCCACGCGCCTGATATCATCAAGATCGCAGGACTGAAGAACGTGCTGCCGTCCTCGACCAACCCGACGCGGCCGTTTACCCGCAACACCATCGACGAGCACCTGGATATGTTGATGGTGTGCCACCACCTCGATCCTTCCATCGCGGAGGATCTGGCATTTGCCGAGAGTCGCATCCGCAAAGAGACCATCGCGGCGGAAGACATTTTGCACGACCTCGGCGCGCTATCGATGATGTCGTCGGACTCCCAGGCCATGGGCCGGCTCGGTGAAGTGATCATCCGCACCTGGCAGACCGCCGACAAGATGAAGAAGCAGCGCGGTTCTCTGCCGCAGGACAAGGGCACGGATAACGACAATTTCCGCGTCAAGCGCTACATCGCCAAATACACCATCAATCCGGCGATCGCGCATGGCGTCTCGAAGCTGATCGGCTCGGTCGAGAAGGGCAAGCTCGCCGACCTCGTCCTGTGGTCGCCGGCATTCTTCGGCGTCAAGCCGGACTGCATCATCAAGGGTGGGTCGATCGTGGCGGCTCCGATGGGCGATCCCAACGCCTCGATCCCGACGCCGCAGCCCGTGCACTACCAGCCGATGTTTGCGGCGTTCGGCAAATCGCTCACCGCGTCGTCAGTGGTGTTCACCTCCAAGGCGGCCATCACCGGCGGGCTGGCGCGCAAGCTCGGCATCAGCAAGACGCTGTTCCCGGTGAAAAACACCCGCGACGGCGTCTCCAAGAAGAGCATGATCCACAACGACGCCACGCCGAAAATCGAGGTCGATCCGGAGACCTATGAGGTGCGCGCAGACGGCGAACTCCTGACCTGCGAACCGGCAGAGGTACTGCCCTTGGCACAGCGCTATTTCATGTTCTAAAACGGCCCGACGCCGAGGCAATAACAACAAGGGAGAGAAGCATGATCTACGTCGTCGCCACCACGCAGGTGAAGCCGAACCAGCGTGACGCCTTTATAGCTGGGCACAAGAAATGCATTGCCGAGACGCTGAAGGAAAAGGGCTGCCTTTCCTATGGAGGCCACACCAGCATTGACGACCCCAACACCTATGTTGTGGTGGAGCGATGGGAGACGCGCGACGATCTCAACGCGCACGGCCGCGCACCGCACATGAAGGTATGGCGTGAATATTCCGCGCCACTGAAGGCCTCGCCGACTGTGATCGAGATCATCAGCGCCGACAAGGTGGATACGATACGGGCATGATCCGGAAAAGTGGACACCGGGTTTTCCTGCGACAAACGCGAAGCGTTTGTGCGGAGATTATGCCCAAGAGGATAGAGGCATGATCCGGGCGACTGAAGTCCGGGGGCAGTATCGCTGGAACGAATCTCCGGCGGATACAGTCGTGCTTGATTTTGATGACCGGCATCGGCGGCGCATGGCGATGCAGGGCACGCGGGGCCTCGAATTCCTGCTCGATCTCGAGAACGCCGTGGCGCTGCGCGGCGGCGACGCGCTGGTGCTGGAGGACGGACGGCTGATCGAGGTGGTGGCGGCGCCCGAGCCGTTGGTCGAAATCAGAGGCGCCGACCCGCAGCATCTGGTTCGGATCGCCTGGCATCTCGGCAACCGCCATCTGCCGACGCAGATCGTCGGCAAAGGACTGCGTATCCGGCGCGACCACGTCATCGAGGCGATGGTGAAGGGGCTGGGCGCGCGCGTGATCGAGATCGAGGCGCCGTTCGATCCCGAAGGCGGCGCCTATGCGGCCGCGCATGCCGCGCACGATCACGACCATGGCCACACCGGCCATCATCACGCGCACGACCACCATCACGACGGTCATCACCATGACCACGGTCATAACCATGACCACGGTCGTCACCACGACCACGCGCATCATCACCATGATGAGCATTGCGAGCACGAGCACCACCACGGCGACACCCATGCTCATGACCACAAATAGCGCGGAGCCGTCGGAAACGCGCACGATGAGCGAGAGCGAGGCTGCGGCGCTCTATCGGCTGATGACCTGGCTGTCGCCGTCCTACCCGGTCGGCGCCTTCTCCTATTCCAGCGGCCTCGAGTGGGCGGTGGAGGCGGGCGACGTCACGGACGCCGCGACGCTGCGCGATTGGCTGTCCGCCATGCTGACGGATGGCGCGGGCTTTTGCGACGCCGTGTTTCTCGCACAGGCGCACGGCGCGGTTTCTTCTCACAATGATGCCGCGCTCCGCGACATCGCCGAGCTTGCCGCCGCCTTCGTGCCCTCGCGCGAGCGCCAGCTGGAGACGTCGACGCAAGGCCGTGCCTTCATCGAGACCTCGCGCGCCGCGTGGTCTTGCGAGGGCCTCGATGAAGTCATCGCCGCCTGCGGAGGACCGATCGTCTATCCCGTCGCCGTCGGCCTTGTCAGCGCAGCGCACGGCATTCCGCTGCAGCCCGCGCTGCACGCATTCCTGCATGCGGTGGTGTCGAACTGGATTTCGGCAGGCGCAAGGCTGATTCCGCTCGGCCAGACCGACAGCCAGCGCGTGTTGGCGCAGCTCGAGCCGGACGTTGCGGCGACGGCCAGGCGCGCCATAACCGCGACGCTCGACGATCTCGGCAGCGCCACTTTCCGCGCCGATCTCGCCTCGCTTCGTCACGAGACTCAATATACGCGGCTGTTCAGATCATGAATTCGTGCGCGCTGTTGTCCCGGCGTAGGCCGGGATCCATAACCACATATGTTGGTGGTTATGCTGGGCTGGAGCTCCAGCGCGTCGCAGCAATTCAATTCGGTGGTTATGGGTCCCGGATCGCGCTCGCTGATGCTCGCTTGTCCGGGACGACGATGGAGAGATGACGATGGCAAAATCCCACGGTCCCCTGCGGGTCGGCGTCGGCGGTCCGGTCGGATCGGGCAAGACCGCGCTGATGGACCTGCTCTGCAAGAACATGCGCGAGCGCTACGATATCGCCGCCATCACCAACGACATCTACACCAAATGGGATGCCGAATTTCTTGTGCGTTCGGGCTCGCTGACGCCGGACCGCATCGCGGGCGTTGAGACCGGCGGCTGCCCGCACACGGCCATTCGCGAGGATGCCTCGATGAATCTCGCAGCGGTCGCCGACATGCGCGCGAAATTTCCCGGCCTCGACCTGGTGTTGATTGAATCCGGCGGCGACAACCTGGCCGCGACTTTTTCACCCGAACTCGCTGACCTGACCATCTACGTCATCGACGTAGCCGCCGGCGACAAGATCCCCTCCAAGGGCGGCCCTGGCATCACCCGCTCCGATCTCCTCGTCATCAACAAGATTGATCTGGCGCCCTATGTCGGGGCCTCGCTCGAGAAGATGGATACCGACGCGCGGCGCATGCGCGGCCAGCGACCTTTTGTGATGACGAACCTGAAGAAGAGCGAAGGGCTTGACCGCATCATTGCCTTCATCGAGGCCAAGGGCGGGTTGAGGCCGGCCGCCAGGGCGAAAGCGGGCTGAACGGTACGGCGTTAATGATCGTTAACAGAACCTTGCCGAGAACAATTCTAAACCCCTGCGGGAACCAAATTCTGCCATCGTAGTTGAGACCTTCTGGCCTCGCGGTGACCAAGGCTGTTGTGCCCGGTGTGACTGTCCGCGTCGACCATGTTCAGTTGCGCCTTGATGACCGGTCCGCCAATATCCCGCGCAATTTGCTGCCGTGCCTTTCACAGCTGCCGTCGTCGCTCCCGGATGATCCGGATGCGCCGCCTGCTTCATTGCGATCACTTCACTTCCGGGTAAGCGAGTGGTTCGGCTGGGTTTTATCGTCGGTCTGATCGGGCTGATCGGGGTGCTGCTCTCCGGCGCCGCGGCGTGGCGCGTCTACCAGCAGGAGCTCGCGATCGACAGCATCGCGTTTGCGCGCGCCGTCGACGTGCACGCGAGCCTGGTGCAGGACCGCCTCACCGAGCGCGAGCTGCTCGCCCGCGTCGCATCCGGACTATTCCGCGCCCCGGCGGCGGTGAAGGCCAACATGTTGCAGCCGCTGCGTTCGGCGATCTATGCCTTCAAGACCGATTTCGTCGTCGCCGCCTGGATCGCACGGTTGAAGCCGGATGAGCTCGAAGCGGCGCAGCGCGAGCTGAAGAACGAAAGCTTCGCCAACCCGAACATCCGCGATTTCGACGACCAGCCGCTCGACATCAAGGCCATTCACCACCCGGTCAACGTATTGATGGATCTCGAGCCACGCAGTCCCGACACCGTCACGCTGCCCGGCCGCGTGCTGGACCGCCATTCGATCGTGGGGCCGACGCTGGAAAGGGCCAAGGCGGAAGGCAAGCCGGTCGCCTCCGATCCGATCGAGCTGCTCCGCAAGGGTGGCCCCGTCGGCATCGTGCTGGCGGCGCCAGTGGTGCAGGAAGGCGCGACCGAGCCGGCCGGCTTTGTCACCTTCTCCTACGAAATCGGGCCGTTGATGCTCGCCAATGACGATCGCTCGATGTTCGCAGTGGTGCTGCGGGACCCCCGCGAACCCGCCCGCGAGCTGATCGCCAACGAGCAGGGCGCCGTTTCCGAGCGTATGGTCCCGGAGGAGCATCCCGCGCCGTCGATTGCGCGCACCGCCACCTTCGGCGGTCGCGACTGGTCGCTGGCCTATTACGCCAAGAACAACGCCGTGCAGCGCGCGCAACAGACCGCCGCCATCGTTGCCGCGATCGGACTTGCCATCACCGGCATCATCTGCGGCCTGTTCGGCTATGTCGCCTACAACAATCTGCGGCTCAGCCGCGAGATCGAGGTGCGCATCGGCTTCGAGCGGCGGCTTACCGCCGTCATCGACGAGCTCAATCACCGCGTGAAGAACATTTTGGCCGTGATCCAGTCGATCATTACCCGCACGCTGCGGCATGGCTCCGACATCGACGTCGCGCGCGAGCTCCTGATCGGCCGCATCCACGCCATGTCGAACGTCGTCACGCTGCTCAGCGAAAGCCAGTGGCAGGGCGTCAAGCTGAAAGGCCTGTTCGAATCGCGCTCGATTCCGCATGCCGACCGTATCGCGGTCTCCGGTCCCGACATCACCGTCAGCGCGCGTGCTGCGCAAAGCCTGTCGCTGCTGTTCTTCGAGCTCGCCTCGCATTCCGACGAGGGCCTGTCGCTGGTCGGCAAGCACCCGCATATCGTTGCGCATTGGGAGATTTCCGGCGAGGACGACGAGATCACCTTCTGTTTCCGCTGGGAGGAGTTCAATACGTCGCAAGCGACGCGCCGGCCCGACAGCGATTTCGGCCTGATCCTGCTCGACCGCGTCGCGCCGGAAGCGCTGGGCGGCACCGCCAAGCGCTACTTCACCGATGTCAGCTATGTCTACGAGCTGTCCGCGCCGATGGAGACCGTCGTCGACATCAACGAGCGCGACCGCACCGAGCAGTTCTCCGCGCCGGTGCGCCCGCCGCGGTCATAGTCGTTCAGCGCCCGGTTCAGTCCTTCGCCTCTCCCCGCGTGCAGGGATACGGGCGAGGGGGACTCTCCGCGAATCTCGATGTGGAGGCAGCCCCTCACCCCCGCAAGTCGGGGAGAGGGAGGGAGGAGAGGCATCTGGAACAACACCATCATGCCCGCATTGAATCCTCACGAACCCCCGTGAGGAGGATGGTTGATGGGACGATATATGTTGCTATGGCTGCTCGGCGTGCCGATTCCGATTCTGATCTTGATCTGGGCATTCGGCGGATTGCATTGAGCATATCTACGGTTCAACAAAATACGAACTAACAGAAAAGGCGGCCAACGCGGCCGCCTTTTCTGTCTTCTTACG
>DATEJC010000060.1:0-12358 GCA_035278345.1 Bradyrhizobium sp.
CTCGACCGCTCCAATGTCGATGTTTGCGCCAAGGACCCGGGGTTTCCCGTAGATGCGGTAATGCGCGGGCACATTGCGGATTTCGTCGCGGTCTATCTCGGCCATGCGTCGTGGCGCGAGCTCGCAGGCAAGGCCTTGGTCATTGAAGGCAAACGCAGCCTGATAAGGCGATTGCCTGCCTGGATCCGGCTTGACCAGATTGTTGGCAAGGACTTTCCCGTCGTGCGTCCCGCCGCCTAGCCGCGGCGGCAAAAATCGGACGGAGGATGGCGCATGTCTGCTGCTTTCAACCCAAACATTCGCCCCCAGCAGCTCATCGATTGGCAAGCGCCACCGCCGCTAGATCTTCCAGCCGCGTTCAACCCCTCATGAGCGAGGCAACTGCCGAGCCTCGCCCATGTCCGGAAGCGGGCTCGACCACGAACCGCTCATTTCCCCCGCGCATGCTGGTCGAATGCACTCAGCACGGCCAGCGTCATGGCCGTGATGCCGGTCTGCAAGGTCGGCTTCGGCACCGGCGCAAATTGCGGCGAATGGTTGCCCGCCAAAGGCGTCCCGCTCTTGTTGGCCGCCGCCCACTTCTCCGGCTCGTAGACGCCGATGTTGAACATCATCGACGGCACCCCGGCCCCGGCGAATTCGGAAAAATCTTCGCTCGTCGTGTTGGCCGGCGTCAGCCTCAGCTTGTCGCCGAACGCAGCCTTCAGCACCTTCTCCGCGGTCGCGACCACGGCAGGATCGTTGATGACGGCTTTGGTGCCTTCACCGAGCCTGATATCCGGCGTGGGCGCGTCCGACATCGCCGCCACCGCCCTCGCCGTCCGATCGATCCCGGCCAGCAGCTTGGCGCGCACTTCCGGCTTGAAACTGCGGATCGTGCCCAGCACCTGCGCCTCGTCGGGAATGATATTCCCCGCGGTGCCTGAATGAATTGCGCCAATGCTGATGATGCCGAATTCGGTCGGATCCTTCTCGCGGCTGATCACGCTTTGCACATCCACGATGAAGCGCGCCGCCATCATCACGGGATCGATGGTTCGCTGCGGCATCGCGCCATGGCCGCCGCGGCCGCGGAATTTGATGTAGAGGCCATCGACATTGGATGAGCCGATGCCGACGCGATAGTTGACATAACCATAGGGAACGCCGCCGGCATGCAGCGCGAAGGCGAAATCCGGCTTCGGGAAGCGCGTGAACAGGCCCTCCTCCAGCATGGCTCTGGCGCCTTGCACGATTTCTTCGGCCGGCTGCGCGATGAACATCAGCGTGCCCCGCCACTGCTCCTTCAGCCCGACCAGCATCTTCGCCGTGCCGACCCAATTCGCCATGTGGATGTCGTGGCCGCAGCTATGGGCCACAAACGACTCCCTGCCGTTCCAGTTGGTCTTGACCCGGCTGGCATAGGGCAGATCGGTTTTCTCTTCCATCGGCAGCGCGTCGAGCTCGGTGCGCACCATGATGGTCGGGCCGTCGCCGTTCTTGTAGATAGCGACGAGGCCGGTCCTGCCGACCTTCTCCGTCACCTCGAAACCCAGCGCGCGCATCTCGGCGGCGAGTTTTGCGGCGGTCTTGACCTCCTGGAAGGCAAGTTCGGGATTCGCGTGAATATCCTTGTAGAGTGCATCGAGCTTTGGATAGTCGGCCTCGAATGAGGCCTCGATCGCGGCTTTCAGCCGTGCAACGTCCATCTCCGCGCGTGCCGGCGAGAGCGCGGCAACGCTCAACGCAACGGGTAAAAGAAAAGTTTTTGCAAGACGCTTCATGGCAGCGGCTCCCCGGATTGCCCGATGCCGACTTTATCGCCGCATGCGGGCTGGAACCGGCAGCTTGACCGACGCCGGAATGAGAGTCCAGCCGGGCCGGTCGTCGTCAAAACTCAGATATCGCTGAGCTTTCGCTGTGCGGTCTTGGGTGAACATCTGGATCACCGGCCGGAAGACCGAAAAAGGGCTGTGGATAGAAATGATTTTGCCTGACGCGCCGCGTGCCCGACGCAATCGCCCGACACGCTTTGTGTCCCGCTGAGCGGTTAACACGCGGGGCGGGACGATTTGGCTTTTGCCGGTCAGTCGAGGTCACCCATGCGCGACCCGCACACCGTCGCGGCGATTGTCCGCGCCTTGAGGCACGTCCATGGTGACGATACCGCACGCGCCATGCTGACGAACGGCACCACGCTGGCCGTTCTGATCGATGCCCTCTTGCACTCGCCGCTTGGCAACCGCGACGCGGTCAAACTGATGACGCGGGCGCTGCGATCCAGCGACTTCGTGATCACGCCGGACTTCAGTTCGACGTGGCATATCAAGTACGTTTATGATCGCCCAAAATCACTGAACGTCGTCGATCTGGCCATTATCACGCTGGACCATGGCACGGTTGCCAGCACGGACATCCGCTTGCTGTTGCATGCCGGCAATTGAAGGGCTTGTCAGCGGACGGGAAAGCTACCAGATCGCGCGAACGAACGCCCCACCGGGGTGGGAACTGTGGTATCCTCCGTCAAACGCGACGGGACGGTTCAATGAAGCGGGACTTCGACCTCATCGTCTATGGCGCGACCGGGTACACCGGACGTCTCATCGCCGAATATCTGGCGGGGGCCTATCGCGGCGATGATGCTCCGTCGTGGGCCATTGCAGGACGCTCGATCGACAAGCTCCGGAAAGTGCGTGCCGAGATTGGCGCGCCAGACGATTTGCCCTTGGTTCAGGCGGATGCCGCCGAGCCGGCCAGCTTGCGAACAATGTGCGAGCGTGCGGCCGTGATCATCACGACCGTCGGACCTTATCAACTCCACGGTCCCGAGCTTGTGGCGGCGTGCGCGGCGACGGGCACGGCCTATGTCGATTTGTGCGGCGAGCCGGCCTGGATGCGGCGCATGATCGACGCCCACCATGACGAAGCGAAACAGACAGGCGCCCGCATCGTCTTCTCCTGCGGCTTCGATTCCATCCCGTTCGATCTAGGCGTGCTCACCTTGCAGGAGAAGGCGCGCGAGAAATTCGGACGCCCGGCGCGGCGGGTGAAAGCCCGGCTGCGCAAGCTAAAAGGCGGCATGTCCGGCGGCACCGCCGCGAGCGCCCAGGCGACGTTGGCCGCGGCCGCGCGCGACCCGGCCCTGATCCGTCTGCTCACCGATCCCTTCGCGTTGACGCCGGGGTTCACCGGGCCGTCGCAACCGTCGGGCCTCATCCCCGAATACGATCCGGGTATGAATGCGTTGCTGGTGCCGTTCCCGATGGCGCCGGTCAACACCAAGAACGTGCACCGCACGAACTTCCTGCTGGGCCATCCCTACGGCACGGACTTCGTCTATGACGAGATGATGGTCGCGCCGGGAATGGGGGACATTCCTCGCGTGGCGACGGAGGCGTTCGCCACGGTGGTTTCCTTGCTCGGGGCCGGCGGTCTCAAGCGCGGCGCAGGCCCCTCGCGGGAGGAGCGCGAGAAGGGGTTCTATGACATCCTCTTTCAGGGCGAGCTGCCGGATGGCGGACGGGTCGAGGCAACAGTCACGGGCGACCGCGATCCAGGCTACGGCTCGACCAGCAGGATGATCGCCGAGAGTGCGCTCTGTCTCGTGCGCGACGTGCAGGGCGAAGGCGGCATCTGGACGCCGGGTGCGCTGATGGGTCCTGCCTTGCGCAAGCGTCTGCAGGATCGCGCCGGCCTCACTTTCAGCGCGCATTGAGGAACGCTCAGAGCGGCCGCGAAAATGCTATCATTGCAGTCTGCGTTTGCAGCTGATCAAGTTCAACAGCGTTGCGGCGGCGATCATCGCCACGATGCCACCGAAACTGAGCGCGATCTGCATCACAAGACCGTCCGAGATGTCGTGCAGCACCGTGTCGCCGGCGAACGCCAGGATGACGCCGAGACAATAGATTGGCAGCGAGTTCTGGCCACAGCTGATCGCGCCGCGCATCACCGGCGTCGTTAGCCCTCGCCAGGTGCGAGGCACGAACCACACCGCCAAAACCGCTATGGCCAAAAAATGCAGCAAGCGCAGGGGATCGAGATTCGATTTGTCGACGGAGTATCGCAGGTTCAATAGCGCCTGCGGGATCACTGCTTCCATCGGTTTGCTGACCCAGCTCATTGCGATCAACAGGCTGAAGGTCAGATACAGGACGGCGAGTCCAACGGCGGTGCGCGACGTGACCCACGGCCGCGCCCTATCGCCATCGATCATCCACCACGCGCCAAGCACAACCATCAGCTGCCAGGCTAGCGGATTGAATGCCCAGTGGCCGTTCGGCCATGTCGGGACGCTCCAGCCAAGGACATGCACCAACGCATAAAGCGCGAACGAGGCGGCAAGTGTTACGTTCGGCACTCGCAACAGCAGCCACAGTAGCGGCGTGAACAGGAGATGAAGAAGCACGAAGATCGGCAGCACGTCCGTATTGACCGGACGGTATTGCAGGATGGTCGCGTGCGCGAGCGTCGAGCCCGGATGGTCCAACAGAATGCGCGTATTGCTCTCGTCAGCGAGACGGCCGCCGCCTGTGAGGTGAACCAGGATGGCGCTGGCGAGCGTGACCAGCAGAAATGCGACATAAATGTCCCAGCTGCGCCGCAGCGTCCGGCCGATCACTCCGGTCCAGCCCTCGAAGCGCAATGCCTTGCCGTAGGCCAGCGCGCAGGTTACGCCGGAGACGAACATGAATATTTCCGCGGCATCGCTGAAGCCGTAGTTTCGCAGCGTCAGCCAACTTCCGATGTTGTTGGGGACGTGGTCCAGAAAGATCCACCACAGCGCAATGCCGCGGCAGGCATCTATTCGAGGGTCGCGGGCCTGGCCCTTCAGCTCCGGCAGCTCGCCGACCACCAACGTGGGGATGGTAATTCGGTCGTGCATCTCGGTTACCCCAAGCCGGCACAATGGACCTGCTGCTTGAGCTACTGGTGTGAGCTGGTTCACCTTCAAAAGCTATTTTTTGCGCGGCCGTTTGAGACGAATCTGCGCGCGAACGTTGAGCCTTGTCGGCCTCGCACATTGTCAGTTGAGCCACGCGATTACGCATCGCCCGTCCTCGGCGCTTCACGAGGTCTGCCCTAAGTCGGCTATTAGCGAAAAGGAGGACCAGGTTTGCATGGCCTGACCCATCGGCGCAGATTGCGATCTCGACATTACCAAGGACCTTCCAACCTCGCCTTGGCCCTCACCAGGTCGGGCGTGTCAAAGCCCTCGCCAAAAGATCCAAAAACCTCGCCGAGTCGTGAGCGACATTTGTTGGCGTCTGATCTCAGCTCATACAAGTCACACATGCTCAGACAAATTCTAAGTTCAAAGGATTTGGCTTTCTGTTCGCGCGCGACTTCAAGGCCTTTCGAAAAATAATGCTCCGCCTGATCCAGATTTTGGTCCGATCGAAGGTGCGCTTCGCCGAGCAACCGATATATTTCCGCCGCGTAAAAGCGTTCGGAGTTCTCTCCATCGAGCCTCGATTGCGCCTGCTTCAAGGAATCGAATGCTTGCCCGTAGTGCTTGTTCTTGATGCAAGCATCCGCCATCAATCCCAAAGAGTACGACTCCAACAATAAGGCGCCGGTGGCCCGTTCTTTTTCAAGGCCCTCTTGAATCTCGGCGATACCTTTCTCAAACTCGCCTTGGTCGGCACTTGCCCATCCGCGCAAAATCAACGCCATCGCCAGATAGTGCACAAACCCATGCTCTTCGCAGAATGCGATGGCAGCGCTAGCCTCTCCGGCAACAACTGCAGCATCGCCGCGAAGCTGAAGCACGCGAAGGCCTATCGTTCGTGCAATTGCCTCACTGAACGGATGTCGAGATGCAACTGCGTACCGGCGAGCCTCCGCACAAAGCCGCAACGCCTGATCTGGACAGCCGAGCAGCCAAAGCGCCATGCCGTCGTAGGACCTGACATGAACTCGCGGATCTTGTGCTGACAGTTCAAGATATGCTGGGGCGTTGCATTCCTCGCAGAGGCTGATGCTTCGTTCCAGCTCCTCGTGGGCAGCGACAAATTTCCCTTGCGCAAACAAGGTAAACCCTAAAGCTTCGTGGGCAAGAACACCGTAAACAGAGTTGTCCACGCTCTCAGCGCTCTTCAGCAAATGTTCGGCGAGGGTTTGAGCTTCACCAAGCGAAGCACGAACGAAATTCCAGGTCCATAAACCAAACACCGCGGGCAAGACATGTTCGTCAAGCCCACTCTCTTTGCACAGTTGAAGCGCTCGCGTGTACGCTTGCTTCACGCTGTCAGTGCTCCAACCCTCAATCGCCCGGAGGGAGTTGCCGAGAGAGGTCTGGAGTAGCAACTCCGATTTGTTGCGTAGCATCGGCGCATCGACGCTGGGAATCTGGTTCAAGCCCTGTTTCAGATGGCCGACCGCTTCGTGGTGCGCCGAGCGAGCCGCTGACTGTTTTCCTGCCTCATACCAGTAGTGCAATGCCTTTTCGTGGTTTCTTGCTTGAGTGTAGTGATATGCAATGATCTCGGGCTGAATTCGTACAGTTTCTGGAAACTTCTGTTCGAGCCCCTTCGCGATAGCGGCGTGCAAGTGCACGCGGCGGCTCTTTAGGAGCCCGGCATACGCGGCATCCCGCACCAACGCGTGCTTGAACGTGTATATCGCGTTTGGAATTTCGCCCCGGCAGAACATCAGTTCGGAGCGCACCAACTGGTCGAGCGCCTCGTCCAATCTCTGCTTCGGCAGCCCGGCGACGGCATTCACAAGTTCGTAATGAAACTCGCGACCTGCGACGGCACCGATCTGGGCCACATCTCGCACCGGCGACAGCCGATCAAGGCGAGCCATCAGCGAAGCCTGTAATGTGGTTGGGATTGCGAATGAAGGTAGAGGGCCATCAAGAACAAATTCGCCGTCCCGCTCTCGCAACAATCCGCCTTCGAGCACCATCTTCGTCAATTCCTCGATGAAGAGAGGCACCCCATCGGTGTGCGCGAGAATGTGCTTCATTACCTCCTTGGGGAGTGTTTTGCCCCCGGTCACTCGCAGGATCAGCGCTGCGCCGTCGCGTCGGCCAAGGCGGGTGAGCGGGATGGTTGTGGTGTGAGGATAACTCGGCCACGGGGGAGTGAATTCGGGCCTGGCCGTGATCAGCATCAGTGCCCGAAGCTGCGGCACTTGCTCCATGGCTGTTGCGAGGAGCTCAAGCGAGGTTGGGTCAATCCAGTGTATATCCTCGAAAATAAGCAAGACCGGCTGCTGCGTCGCCAATCCATCGAGCTGGGCCAGCAATGCCGCGAAGGTCTTCTCTTTGCGTTTTTGTGGAGTGAGGTCCCGCAGTCGGTAATGATCATCGACCGGCAGCGCCAACAAGTTGGCCAGGACTGCTGGGTGTTCGGGATTGTGTGTGGATTGCGCTAGTAGTGCGTCGAGCTTGGACAACCTTTCCTGAGGTGAGTCGCCGCGCTCGAACCCCGAAGCACGTTCGAGCTGGTTGATGAATGGGAACAATGCGCTGTGGGTATGATGTTCAGAGCAAAAATAGCGCAACGTGACGTGTGATTCACCTTGGAGGTGCTCATTAAGCGCCAACGCAATGTGTGACTTGCCAATACCTGGCTCCCCGGTAAGGGTCACCACCCGGCCCTCTTCAAGCGTAGCTTGTCGCCAGCGGCGTAACAGCAGCTCTATTTCCTCCTCACGCCCAAACAGAGGCGGTAGTTTGGTAGTGTGCATTGCCTCGAAGCGGCTCTCTACGCCGCTCGGTCCCAGCACCTGATAGACTTGGAACGGCTCCGCCCAACCTTTCAGCGCAACAGGGCCGAGGTCGCGGTAATGAAACTTTCCCTCGATGAGCCGGCGCGTGCTCGCGCAGATCAACACCGTCCCTGATTCCGCTATCGCTTGCAGGCGCGCGGCGAGGTTCGGCGTTTCACCGACAACCTCTTGCTCCGCAAGTTTTTTCTCAATCAAAAGCTCGGCAACAACCACAGTGCCCGTCGCAATGCCGATGCGGATCTGCAGCGTCTCGGCGACGTTCCGCATACTTACTATGGCATCAACAAGTGCGAGCGCGGCGCGCACCGCCTGTTCAGCATCATCCTCGTGTGCCTGCGGAAAGCCGAAATAGACCAATGCACCGTCGCCCATGTAGCGGGCAATCTTGCCGTTATAGCGACCTATGACTTCTGTGATGCACCTGTGATACGCGCCAATCAGCGCTCGCATGTCCTCCGGGTCCAACCGCGCCGCAATGGCCGTGGAACCAACCAGGTCACAAAACATCACTGTGAGATGACGCCGCTCGCCTTCATCCGGTCGCCTCGGTTCGGTCGCTGTTTTCGGCCTGGCTGGGTCTTCAAGCTCCGCAATGGCCCGCAGCAACTTACGGCGATGACCTAGCAGGACGCCCAACTCTTTCAGGTCCAGCTCGGTCAGGTCGCGGAGGACCGAGAAGTCAATGCCGTTTTCGCCGAAACGCTGGGCGTACTCTGACAAGCCGATCGACTTGAGCCACTCGGTGACGCCTCTCATGGCATTGGCGCCTCCCCGGTCAGTTCTCAGTCCCCGGAGGTTTGATACTGCAGAAGATATCACACACGGTGAAAAAGTGAACGCGCATCAAAATGGGTTTGGATGAGCGCGGTGGCACGATCGGCAACCAGCACTCGACCTTTCATAGCTTTGAAACTCTTGGACGCCGTGCGAGAAGCATAACCCTTGGACAGTGCCGCCAATTCTTCTCCGCTGTTTCCGATCTCACCTGGGTTCTTCGTTCCTCGGCTGCCTCAGCAGACGCACCACGCGCCGGCAACCAAGCCTTAACCGAGTTCGACTAAACTCCGATTGGGCATTCGGGGCGTGTGCGCTGGTTGTTGAGCCAGCTCGTAAGCGTGAGCACGCAAAAATGACTTTTGACCCCGAAGAGCTTGTGACCCTTACCAATCACGGCTCCATGAAACTGCGCTCGGCAGTGGCGCGAGCGATGACCTTGCCTCTCGACGAGCGCAAGAAGGCGACCATTGTCCGAAAGGGCAAACCGGCCACGCTGAAATACGAGCGGATCAAGGATCTTGCAGCGGAGTGGGCGAAACAGCTCGTACCCTCCGCTTAAGCCCCGCCACGTCCCGGCGCTCTTCCCGTTTCATCTGCTGAATCGCGCGCGCTGATAAACGGCGCAGCCGCCGACCTCTGGCCTGGCCGACAACATCCGTCTCTCACTTCAAGAAGGACAGTATCGATGCGTATTGAGCCGATCGACAAAGGTTTCAATCTCGTGATCTGGGCGATCTCGGCGGCTATTAGCGGCACCCTCGTCTATATCGTTCTGCTCGGCTGACGCGGCGCTCCGCCTCAGATGCAAAGGCTGAGCACCTTGATGCGGCATTCGCTGGACTTGGGCTTAACCGCGGCTGCGGCCTCACGTTTCACGGCAACGACGGGCTCCTTGTCCTTCTTGCCCTTGCCCGGTTTCGGCTCGTAATCGCCGGCAATCACCATCGCCCAGTAGGTGCGCTTGCCGCTTGCATCCCTGGCGCTGGCAATGCCGACGCGGGAGGCGTTGCGCAATAGCAGGTTCTTGCGGTGGCCGGAGGAGTCGATCCACTGGCCGAGCGTCTTCTCGAAACTCTCGTAACCATACGCAATGTTCTCGGCGGCGCGCCCGGCACGCGCCGGCGCCATCCGCCGGTTGAACGGGCCGAGCACCTCATGGCTGAGCTGATCCTTCGCCGCCATCGCGCGTGCCTGATCCATCGCAATGCGGTCGAGGGTTGCATCACGGATGACGCGGACCTCGCCGTGCTTGAGGCGGAAGCTGGAGATCAGTTCGGCCGGAGAATCGCCGGCCATCGCCGGCGCGGCCACCAGCAGAACGCCAGCGATCACCGCGCCGGCTGCACGACGTATCATCGTCCCCCAAATGTCCATTGCCTGCCCAAACCACCGCAAATATCCGCCGCTTCTCCCTCGGGAATGTGGACGCTTCAAGGCACGGATTGACCCGGCATGCGAGCAGTCTCGCGCAAACCCTTGCTATCTCGGCAAAAACTCGGGAATGTTGGCCGCGGTGCAGGTCAAGGTGGGAATCGCTGTGGCTGGTCCATCCAGGTTCGGAGAAGCACTGAAGCGGCGGCGTCGGGAGCAGCAGTTCACCCTTGAGCCGTTCGATACAGCGATATGAGGCGGAGCGATGAAGTTTCGAAGCGTCACCGTCATCAGCCAGGACGTCCTCAGTGAAGGCGGCCGCGACCTTGCTTCGCCGTGCAGGCGCGTTGCCGCCTGCGGCGTGTTGCACAACCCTTATGCCGGAAAGCCGCCCATCGATGATTTCACGGGGTTGGTCGAACTGTCCGTCGAGGCCGGCAAGATCTTGACGGCGCGCGCACTCGAGGCGCTCGGCAGCCTGAAGCCGCGCGGCTATGGCAAGGCCGTCATCGTCGGCACATCAGGCGATCTCGAGCATGGCGCCAGCATGATCCATGTCCGGATCGGGATCGCGATGCGCCAGGGCGCCGGCGGCGGCCCGGCCCTCATTCCAGGCAACGCCAAGGTCGGCGGTCCCGGCACGCCCGTCGATGTAATTTTCGGCGGTCTCGAGGACGCCTGGGATTACGATGCCATGGACACGATGACAGTGTCGGTCGGCGACGCCCCGCGCCCGGACGAGGTGCTGCTCGTCGTTGCGTTCCTCGGCGGCACACGGCCGAACGCGCGCATCGCCGGCGCATCGCAAACGCTGGTCGCCGAGGCCGTACGCAAGTTGCGCGGCGGACAGTGATGCGAGGCGGCGCGAGCTAGTTCGGCTTGGCGCGCCGCTTCTTCGCTGGCGGCCTGGTGTCGCGGCCGAGCACGGCTTCCCTGCCCGCGCCCAGGATCTCCTCGGAGAATTCGCCCGTGCCGGCGACGCGCGAGAGGACCAGCGCGCCTGCCATGGTCGATAGCGCCATGATCGCCTGCTGGCGCGCGACCTTGCGCGGCAACTCCGGCACCTGGTCGGCCATCATCTCGACCATCTCGTCGAGCTTGGCGGCAAAAGCCTTTCGCGTCTTGGCACTCTCGCGGGCGATGTCCGGCCCCAGCGCAGTAATCGCGCAGCCATGGCCGGGATCGTCGCGGTGCAACGCCGTCAAATAGGATTCGACGATCGCCGCAAAGCGCTTCTCCGGCGGGGTCTGCTCGGCCATCTTGCGCCAGCGCTCGGTGGAGCGGTCCATCGCATAGTTGAAGGCCTCGATAACAAGCGCCTCGCGAGAATCGAAATGGGCGTAAAAGCCGCCATGGGTCAGCCCCGCCTCCTTCATCAGGTCGGCAACGCCAATGCCGTGCGCTCCTTTTTCGCGCAGCCGCACCGAGGCCTTGCGCACGATACGGGCATGGGTCTCTTGTTTGTGTTCCTTCGAATAACGCATTGGCGATCCATTACATGTCTATAGTCATATAATAGCACTCCCTCGCGGAAAAATCTGCAGCTATTTCGCCGCCTCCCGCCCGCCGATCATGGAAAACGTCGCGGTAGCGTGCACTGCAAGATTGCCGGTGCCATCGCGGACAAAGCCTTCGGTGTAGCTGGTCTGGCGGCCAAGCTTGATCAGCTTGCCCTCGGCCTGGATCGTTCCGGACCTGACGGACAGCGGCCTCAGATAGGTCAGCTTGAGATCGAGCGTGACCGATGTCTGGCCCGCCGGCAGCATGGTCGAGATGGCGCAGCCCATGGCGGTATCCAGCAGCGCCGCTGCAGTGGCGCCGTGCAAGAGGCCGATGGTATTTTCCAGGCTTTCTTCGGCGTCGAGTTCCATCACGATGCGGCCCGGCTCAACCATCGCCATGCGAAAGCCGATCAACTTGGCCATCGGCGGCGGCGGCAGGATACCGTCACGGATCGCGCACATCGCCTCCATCCCCGACATTGTCATCGCCGCCCTGGCGGCCGGCCCCGGCGCCTGCCAGTCCACCACCCGCTCCCGCCGCAGATGCGGCGCAAACAGGTCCGGAAGTTCCATAGCCCGTTGGGCGCTGCCCGCGGTCATTGTCGATCTCCTGCGGTCTGGCTGATTTTATTGAATTATTATCATCATATATATTGCTCCGTCCAACAATGGAAGAGATGGCTACTAGGCACACTCGCAGCGCATCCATCGAGGGTCGGTCCAGGCCGCGACTGCAGCTCGACATTCCCTAACCGGCCTTGACAAGAGCTGCCCTTGCCAAGGAAGTGGCACCTCGCGGCGCGCACGCACGCGCCCAAAGAAGGCGCACAGGGAGCCACGACAAGAACCATGGAAATGCTCAATCCGCATTGCGGAATTACCCGCGACATCAGGGGCGTCGTGCGCCTTGCCGTCTGCAACGCCGGCTCGCTCAACATTCTGAGCTCTGCCGTGACCGACGGCGTGCGCGAAGGATTTGAGAAGCTCGC